>REAP01000106.1 GCA_004294385.1 Oscillatoriales cyanobacterium
GTTGCTACCTCTCAAGGTAGGGGATATGCTTTCACCGCTGCACTTGCGGGATAGGACTAAGGACTTGTGAATCCCGCACCTATATATGTATTTAGTTATGATGACTTTATAGTCATCCTAGCCATCCCCCAAGTATTGTTACTCGGTTTTCGGCTAAACGAATCGCACGTAGTATTACTCTATTATACCATCTTGAACCAGAAATCTGGATAATTAAAACCGTCCTTTTAGGACGGGGATTTAGACCCAGTTTTCTGGTAAACAAAATTTAAATTTCGTAACTGAAAATATTCATAGCCTTCGCCAATTCAGCAGCAACTTCCGGCCGAGAAAACTGTGGGGGTGGTAATTTTCCAGCCCGCAACATTTCCCGCACCTTAGTTCCCGACAAATGTACCCGCTGTTCGGGAGTGCTAGGACTTGTTTTCGTCGTCCCCATTTGTTCCGTAACTTTGCAATAGAAAGCGTGCTCAAATTTCATCGGCACAATTCCCAATTCTCCCGGCTCAAATTCCTCAAAAATGTGTTGAGCATCGTAAGTACCATAGTAATCCCCCACGCCCGCATGATCGCGCCCGACAATAAAGTGAGTACAACCGTAATTTTTACGAATCAGAGCATGAAAAATAGCTTCCCGTGGCCCAGCGTAGCGCATTGCGGCTGGATTGATTGCCAAAATTACGCGATCGTGCGGATAGTATTTTTCCAACAAAATTTCGTAGCAGCGCATCCGCACATCCGCCGCAATATCATCATCCTTAGTCGTCCCCACTAATGGGTGCAGAAATAAGCCATCTACAGTTTCCAAGGCACATTTTTGAATATATTCATGGGCGCGATGAATCGGATTTCGGGTTTGAAAACCGACTATCGTTTTCCATCCTTTTTCTGCAAACAGCATTCTCGATTTCACCGGGTCAATTTGGTATTGGGGAAACCGTGGATCTAGTTCCCGTTCCAGCAGCCAAACTGGGCCTGCAAGATTAACCGGCCCAGACTTATCTAATACTTGGACACCCGGATGTTTGAGATCATCAGTCCGATAGACATTAATCGCTTCTTCTTCTTTACTGTAGCGGTATTTTTCCGTCAATTGGAGTATCCCAGCAAACTCACCCTTCGGAGAGTCCAAGCGTACCAAAGTACCCTCCGTCAAAGGGGATGCGACTTCTTCTGTTACCGACAGAGTAATCGGGACCGACCAAGGAAGACCATTGGAGAGGCGCATTGCTTTAACGACCGATCGATAATCAGCTTCCTCCATGAACCCTTGAAGGGGACTGAAAGCACCGATCGCGATCATTTGCAAATCGGAGATCGATTTATCTGAAAGCTGAACACGCGGCAAAGCTTCTGCTTTATCGAAAAATTCTTGTCTTTGGTCTAGCGTCGCAATGCGGTTGACCAGGATGCCACCATGAGGGACAATGCGGTCTGGATGCTGGCTCATGTCGATTTCGGATTTTATATTTAAGATGTTGGACTTTAACTGCCACCGTACATCTTACCAAAGTATTGTTACAATTTATCTTAAAATCATCGACTCTAATTTTTTAAAGATTTTTGTTAATAGTATAAATTAACTATTTTTTGCAAAACCCCTAAAAGCAAGGGAACATCATCAAGATAATAAACATCAGCATCAATAATTAAATCATCACTTTTCAACATCAGAAAGCGCCAAACAATACCCGTAGTCACACAGCCAAAAATTACTGACATGGGATTGTTTTGGCGCTGGTTAAATATTTGAGCAGCCAGCATTTGCGCTGCACACTGCGACAAACCAGTTTCTATTTCTCCACCTTTCGCTTCTGTCAGTATAAAAAATGGACTTTGAATTTCCAAATCAAACGGCGCGCTAGATAGCAAAAAGTCGCACTCTCCACAGAGTTCCTGGGCAATATCTACATCAAATAGCCAGCCAGAAAATACGGAAAACAGTCTGTCGTTATTTTCCATACATTCTAATAAAATAGGAGAAATAATGCGTTCAGAACGTTCTTTTTCGGTTTTCAAAGCATTATTAGAAGCAATTTCCAAGCTTCGCCATAGCCATGTGGACGGTTCTAAGGGAATAATTTTGGTATTGGTAAAAATAGGACTCATTGACGGCTCCAATCCAAACCGATCTTTTAATTGATTGAAAGTAAATGATTTGTAAGACATATTTTCAACATAACTAATTGAATCTGTTATAGCAAATCCGGTAGCATCGGAATTATTATTTGCCGAAATGAGGAGACGGCAGTGCCCATAGGTGTCAACTTAACGCACAACCCATAGTCCGGCAGGGGTTGAAACCCCTGCCTCAAAGCGAAAGTCCTCTTGCATAGGACTGAAGAGAAGAATTTTCAACTCATTAGTCCTATGCAAGAGGACTTTAGCTATTAGACAGGGGTTTTAACCCCTGGCGGGCTCGCGGGCTCACTACCGGACTTGGCGGGCCAAAAGCTTAAGTTGACACCAATGGGCTCTTGGAGTGTCCCTACAAGATTATTTTCGGTAGGGACACGGCAGTGCCGTGGATTCTATATCATTCCGGTATCATTCCGGTGCAACTGAGATCTTGCACCATTCTCAACAAGCCTTTTATGAACAGGCTTTCCGGCCTGTTCCACAAGAAAATTCACTCTTTGTCGAACAGGCCGGAAAGCCTGTTGCTGACGCAAGATGCCTGTTCCACAAGAAAATTCACTCTTTGTGGAACAGGCCGGAAAGCCTGTTGCTGAGATGGTGCAAGATCTCAGGTGCAACCGGAGTTGATATTACATCCGTTAAATCCGTTACAAAATCCGTTGCCGAACTTCCTTCTTCTTAAACATTCAACCACTGAACCAGTATCTTGGGTGCTGGTAACAGAATAGCCAATAATAGTGCGATCGCAACTAACCCCAAAGCATCGCGCCAATTATTCAATTCACTGACATCATTCAACGCCGGTTCATTGTTTGGCGGTGTCAAAAACAAAATAATCGCCCACAACAAAAAGCCCGGTTCCAAAAAAGACAGCACCAATATACAAAGTCTAGCAACTTGCCCGATCGCCATACTTGCACTCTGACCAAACATCGCATGAACAATATGGCCACCATCCAGTTGTCCCACCGGCATCAAATTAAACGCCGTCACAATCAAACCCAAATAACCAGCCACCGCCACCGGATGCAAATGAATCGCAGTGTTCGCATTTAAAGCAGCACCCAAAGTTAACTTGCTCAAAAGAGTCATCATCAGGGAAAAATTAGGATTGAAAGACTCAATATTTGACATCCCTGATCTCTGAGAAATCGGCACAATTGTCGAGTGGTACAAACCCCAAATTAAAAACGGCAATGTCGCAACTAAACCTGCAAATGGGCCGGCAATACCAACATCAAATAAAGCTCTGCGGTTGGGAATCGGACTCCGTATTTGAATAAATGCCCCAAAAGTCCCCAGAAAGAATGGCACCGGAATAAAATAAGGCAAAGTTGTCCGAATTTTATGAAATTTGGCAGCTATATAATGTCCCGATTCGTGAATTCCCAAAATCACCATCAACGTCATCGCATAGGGCAAACCCTGAATTAATATTGACGGATTAGACTGCACAAGTTTTTCCGTAACTCCAGCAAATCTCGCCCCCGCAATCGTAGTCGTAAATAGCGTAATTAATACCAAAGCTAAAGCAAAAAACGGTCGGCTCAAAGGTTCAGTTTTAACAGGATTTTCCGCAGATTGGTGACTCGGATTCGGCACGATCGCAAAAAAAGGTTTACCGCTGGAACTGGTCTGAAATATTACCAAAAAGCGATCGTCAAAATGCTTGTCCACATTCTCGCGAATCGTCTCGTAAGCCGCCTCCGGGTTTGTCCGTAACTGTCCGCGACAAATTATAGCCTGGGGCCGAAATTCCAAATTTTGTAAGAAGTAAATAGACCAAGGAAAACAGTCTCGTAAACTCACTTCTTCCTCTGGAGTAATCGGGCGTAAAGCTGGTTTTGGTTTTGCCTCTGTAGCTTCCGTCCCATCATTCACAGTTGTTTCAGCAGTTTCGCTGGTAATTTCCTTGCGTCCCAACTGTACCAGGATCCAGTACAAAATAGGACAAACAAAAAAAGGTATGATTAGCCAGTCTGGCGGTGAAACTTTACTCGCGCCACTAACTAAAATCCAAGCGCTATAGATCAAGGCTGGGGTCATGATGACCAACCACAGCAGCCACACCGGAGTTCGCGTGATGCGACTGATGCTAGTCTGCAACAAGAAATATGAAAGCAATCCCAATACAAACAACCATAAAAAGAACATAATACTTATTCCAGATACATTAATTATCATACTTCCTTGAAACAACAGAGTTCAGCTTCCAAACAACCCAAGCCCGTGCTAGATCATATTTTCGCTTTCCCGCCTAACCGGGACACCCTGGGTGGGACAGCTTATTTCATTGTAGAAAACGAAACTAACATTTTGGTCGATTGTCCTGCTTGGGAGGAGATGAACCAAACATTTTTGCAGGAACATGGCGGGGTGCGGCTGCTGTTTCTGACGCATCGTGGCGCGATCGGCAAGGCGCGAGAGATTCAGGAAGCCACAGGATGCGATATCGTGATTCAAGAGCAGGAAGCTTATTTGCTACCTGGATTGAAGGTGACGGCTTTTGAGCGAGAATTTGCTTTGAGCGATCGCACTTTGGCATTTTGGACTCCCGGTCACTCTCCCGGTTCGTCTTGTCTTTATGATACCCGTAGTGGCGGAATCCTGTTTTCGGGCAGACACTTGCTTCCCAATCGATCAGGTGTCCCCGAACCGCACCGAACTGCAAAAACTTTTCACTGGCCCAGACAAATCAACAGCGTTAAGTCAATTATCGATCGCTTTTCGCCAGAAACTTTACAATATATTTGTCCCGGTGCAAACACTGGTTTTTTGCGAGGAAAAGGTTCAATCGATCGAGCTTTTGAACAATTAGCCAATCTGGATTTAACCGTTTGTTTGCAGTCAAAGCCTTGACTTTAAAATTGCAGAAATCCTATGTCAAAAACTGAAAAACAGAAAATGCTAGCCGGCGAGTTGTATTTAGCCGCCGATCAGGAATTGACTTCCGAACGCCAGCGAGCACGCCGCCTCACTAGAATCTACAATTCTACCCGCGAAGACGAACTCGGAGAGCGTTTAGAGATTCTCGCCGAATTATTTGGTGCCGTCGGCCCGAAAGTTGAAATCGATCCACCTTTCTACTGCGACTACGGCAGTAATATTTATGCTGGAAATGGCTTGTACATGAATTTTGGTTGCGTGATTCTCGACTGCAATCGAGTTAACATCGGCGAAAATTTACTATGCGGCCCACAAGTACAAATTTACACGGCTTTTCACCCCACAGACCCGGAAATTAGACTTTCTGGCCGGGAACTTGCGGCTGAGATTAACATTGGCAATAATGTTTGGATTGGCGGTGGCAGTATTATTTGTCCCGGAGTGACTATCGGTGATAATAGTACGATCGGCGCAGGTAGTGTTGTGGTCAAAAATATCCCCGCAAACGTCGTGGCTGTGGGGAATCCTTGCCGAATCATCCGGCATCTAGTTGAATGTGGTACTATCAACAGACAGGTCTGATCCACTCTCAGGGGTTCGACCTTCGCTCCAGGTTTTCAATTCCTACTCAAAAGATTTTTGATTTTTATGGCGACTGCAACAGTTTATCCCAACGCTCCCGAACTCTCTACCGACGACTATGTAGCAGTCGGTTTAGCCACCTGCTTCGTCAAAGAAGAAGGCGAAGTTCTCCAAGTCCAAGTAATCGAAGCTATCCCCTCAGCAGCTTTGGAAGCAATTGTCAAGGGAATTCCCACATCTTATCAAATGGCTTGGGGGACAACTTTAGGCGCAGTGCTCGACGGCGAATCACCAAAAAGGCTGCCCGAATTCCCGCCATCAGCCGAGTTTAGCGAAGAATTTGGCTTTCGGGCGATCGCAGCCGCCCGCACTTACAAAATCCGCCCTCAAGCTCAATCTCACATTCCTTTAGGAACAGTTCGTAGCGACTTTACTTACTCTCTAGAGCGCAAAAGAGTTCTCAATCCCCTGCGCGTAGTTAGCACTGAAGATAATGTAAAACAACACTCACATACTCACAAAGTTCTTTAAATATAGCACTTTTTAGGTGTGTAGGTACTACCGGGCATAGGGCATAGGGCATAGGGCATAGGGCATAGGGCATACCTCACTTTTTTTGATAACTGCTATAAGTAATTTTTTAGTAGTTAGTTAGTTGAGTTGTTAATTAAATAATTTTTAACTCTCAAATCAGCAAAAACATAGCATCGGATTACCCAACGGATGCAGCGGATCAATTAGCAGCCAGGATTTGACTCCTTCTCTGATTCGTTGCATCCGTTTTACTAAGAAGAAATTAGTCCAAGGCAGTGCCGTGTCCCTACCCAAAATAATATTGTAGTAGCATCGGAATTATTAGAAGAAATTAGTCCAAGGCAGTGCCGTGTCCCTACCCAAAATAACATTGTAGGGACACGGCACTGCCTTGGACTCTATGTTATTCCGGTGCAACCGGAATTGATATGACTTCTTCCTTTTTCTTTCCTTTTGCCATAACATGATATAATCCTAGTCTAACAGGGTTGGTTTAGCGGGGTAAAATCAAAACCCGCAATTATTAATTGCTAGCAGTATCAGGCTGCTTGCAAAATCAGGGTGCATCGCAGGTCAGCTAAGATTTCAATCTTAAAAATTGGTCAAATTATGCGAAGCTTTGCGAGAGAGCAGTGCTGGAAATTAACTCGACTATTCCCAGCGCGATTTAACAGTGGATCTGGTCTTCAATACATCGCTGCGCTGCTAATTTTAGGCTGCACAATTGCAGCCAGCATCACTGGTTATATCACTTATCAAAGTATTCGATCCTTAATTATCAAAAATTTAGAGCAAAATGCTTTGTTAGAAGTGCAAAATCGGGGTAACAACATCGATCGATGGATCGCAACTAGAAAAGCTGAAATCGAAATCCTCGCCAACACTCCATCCATTCGTTCGATGAAGTGGTTGGTTGCAGAACCATATTTGCAATCAGAGGTAAATCGACTTCAAGAATTTGAGCATTTGGCATTAATTGAACCCGACGGTTCTTACTTCACTACAAAAGTCGGCAAAGCTTTGGCTAATGTTAGCGATCGCATACACTTTCAAAAAGCAATGGCCGGGGAAGTCTATGTTTCAGATCCGACAATTTCTCGTACACTAAAACAACAAATTATTCCCATTTCAGCTCCGGTGCGCTCAAACAAGAGGATTCGCAATTATACCACAATTCAAAAGCCCATCGGAGTAATGAGTGGCGCGATCGCAATTAACCGATTAGCCGAAGTAGTAAAAAAGCTGGAATATGGAGCAGGAACCTACGCTTTTGTTCTCAATTCTCAAGGAGTGCCGATTGTTCATCCAGACGAAAAATTAATCGGCAATATAGACAAAACTGCTCCCAGTTTCTTGGACTCCAAAGATGCTAATTTGGTAAATGTAGTCCGCGAAATGGTTTACCAAAAAACAGGCATTTCTCTGACTCAAATTAACAACGCTAAAGTTTATGTTGCTTATGTGCCTTTAGAACAGGCTGAATGGTCGATCGCCCTAGTGATTCCCCAAAACAACCTCGAAAAAGAACTGTACCCGTTAAATCTATTAGCAGCAGTCGCCACCGGACTTTTAGTCGTCGCCACGATCGCAGCAATTATGGCACTAAAATTGTTGGCAAAAGATGGCATCCGCGATCGTACAGAAGCTCTACTGAATCGCGTGACAAGTCGCATTCGCGCTTCCTTGAACCTCGATCGCATCCTGCAAACCACCGTTGAGGAACTTGGAACTATACTAGATCTCGATCGCACAATTTTCGGCTGGTACGATCCCCGACAAGACACATTAGAATTCTGCTGGGAATATTATCGTCAGGGTTTATCGCCACGATTGGGAGTATTCTGCGCGGAATCCGGGCCCTGTGGAGATTTAGCCGCACGACTTCACCGTGGCGAATCAGTAACGCTGATCAAAGCCACAGGGCTTGATGGTGAACTGTTTGAGGAGTCGGCGCACCTCCAACTCAAAAACAGTCATTACGCAGCAGTACCAGTGCTTACCCAAACTAATCGCCTGGGGTATCTTTTCGCTTGTACGAAGCGACAGTTTGCTACTCCCGACGAAATGGAAGTTTTGCAAGCGGTTACAGATTCTTTGGCGATCGCAATTTCCCAATCCCAACTCCAGACAAAAAATCAAGAACAACTCAAACTGTTGGAGGAAGTATTGGCAAAACTCAGAACAACAGAAGAGCATTTAATGCAAAGTCAAAGAACTACCATTGTCGGCAAACTCACTGCGGGAATTGCCAAGGAAATTAACAACCAAATTAATTTTATTTACGGTAACTTGATACACGTTAATGACTATCTTAAAGACTTGTTCAATATAATTCGCATCTATGCCGAGAAATATCCAGAATTAGTGCCGGAAATTGAGGCAGAAAAAGAAAAAATTGACTTAGATTTTGTCAGCGAAGATTTGCCACAAATTATAAATTCCTTGAAAATCGGATCCGAAGACATTCGCAAGAAAATCCTAGCTTTACAAAAATTTTCAATCCCTGACGAATCTCAGAAAATCCACGTCAATATACACGAAGGTATTGATGCTATTTTGGTGCTGTTTACCCCTAGGCTAGGGAACAAAGTTTCGATAGTTAAGGAATACAATAATATCCCACTATTGCTGTGCTATCCCGGTCAAATAAATCAAGTTTTTGCCAGTATCATCAGTAATGCGATTGATGCTGTGAATACCATCGACAATAGTGAGCCAATTATTATGATTAAAACCGATGTTATGGAGTATCCCGAAGGTAGATTTATTGCTGTATCGATCGCCAATAATGGCCCTAGCATTCCAGCAGATATCCAGCAGCGAATATTTGACCCATTTTTCACTACGAAATCCTTGAACCAATTTACAGGTTTGGGGCTGTCAATCAGCAATAAAATTATTACAGAAGTCCACGGAGGGCGTGTTTTGGTTGAATCTCCGTTTGAATTGCCCTTTCAATCTCAAACTGCGGGTGGTGTTGATTTTGTGGTGGAATTGCCGATCGTTTAACAGTGGATAATTGGTAATTGGGCATTGGGAATTGGGAATTGGGAATTGGGAATTGGGAATTGGGAATTGGTAATTGGGAATTGGTAATTGGGAATTGGGCATTGGCTATTATAAAAATCACTAACAATTCCCCATTCCCCATTCCCAATATCCCAAATGTTTTTACGATGGAAATAACAGTGGTGCAATCAAGGCAAACACCCAACTTCCCATCACCAAGATTTCCACGAATATCAAAATAATGTTTTTTTTCATATCTAAATTTTTACCTCAAGTATCAAAAAATAAATCCTAATTTTGAGCCTTCTTTATTCTGCTTGTCCTGTTTTATTTTCCTTTGGCTTCTTGAAATCAAACATCGACACAATCAACGGTAAGCCTCCCACTTTTGCACTCATTAACAAGTGGATTGCCAGACATAATACTAAAATTATCCACCCAGAAATGTGCAAATAGTACCAAATTTGTGTCAATTCGCCAGCGGGGAGCCATTCTTCCTTAACCATACTCCCAGAGGCGATGGAAAATGCGATCGCCACCAACATCACGGTATTCACAATCCGATGCAAACTGTACCACCAAATCGGTGTTCCGAATTGCGTCAGTTTCCCAAAAGAATCCGGCTGTATGAGGCGCTTTTGCCCCTTGTGGAAGCTGTACAAAGCAAAAGCCGGCATTACTCCTAAAATCAACAGCTTGCCGAAAGTGCCGTGAATGCCAATAATATCTGCAATCTCAGGTACTGGTACTTTGCCAAACCGCCCGTCATAGGTGTTATAAACTAGAAATGCGGTGATTATTGCTAAAAGGGCGATCGCAGCGTTAATCCCGTGCAGTAACCTGAGCAGCAATGGCTGGTATGGTTTTGATTCCGGCATAGTAAATTGCGCTAGTTGATATAGCAGTCGCCAAGACGCTTTGGTCATTGAGCGTAGTCGAAATGCACTCACAAAGCGGACATTTCGACTACGCTCAATGACCGGAATTATCCTAACTAATACAGCTTAGTACAACTTTTTTTAACACCGCAGATTGTGAAACCAATGTGATTGAAAAATGAATGAATTATGAGAAAAACACAATCTGATAAAAGTTTAGTGTAAACTTAAATAGTTAAGAGCAACACTTTACCTATTAGATCTAACAGTTCACAAAAATGGATGCAGCCACTACCGTCTTACTTTCCTTGGGACTAGCAGCAGATGCTTTTGCTGTTTCGATTTCCAGCGGTTTAGCAATCAAACACATGAAGGTGAATAAAGCTTTAAAAATCGCCTTGTTTTTCGGGGGCTTTCAAGCTTTAATGCCCGTGATTGGATGGTTAATCGGTCTTAGTTTCAGTTTCTGGATATCTGCGTTCGATCATTGGATAGCTTTCGGTCTGTTGAGTTTCATTGGTGGTAGAATGATTTATGAATCTCTGCAAAGTGAGGAATGCGCCAAAAAAATTAATCCCTTAGATACGGGGACTTTGATTACACTGTCGGTGGCGACAAGTATCGATGCTTTAGCAGTTGGCATTGGCTTTGCTGTGCTAAAAGATTCGATTATTCCTGCGGTGACTGCGATCGGATTCATTACTTTCTTTTTGGTATTTGCCGGTGTATTTATCGGTCACAAGTGTGGCAACTTATTTGGTAAGAAAATAGAGTTGATCGGAGGCGGGATTTTAATTGCGATCGGTAGCAATATCTTATGGTCGCATTTGACACAAGCGTCATTAGTCATTAGTCATTAGTCATTAGTCATTAGTTGTTAGTCATTAGTCATTAGTTGTTAATCATTAGTTGTTAGTCATTAGTCATTAGTCATTAGTCATTAGTTGTTAATCATTAGTTGTTAGTCATTAGTCATTAGTCATTAGTCATTAGTTGTTAATCATTACCCAAGGCTCAATTCCCTAATGCTATAATGATCGAAATTGCCTTATAAGGAAGGAAAAAAATGGTGCTGAAACTTTACGGCGGAGCTCACAGCAGAGCCTCAATTATCAAGTGGTATCTGGAAGAAATTGGTGTTCCCTACGAATTTATGATGTTGGATATGCAAGCCGCAGAGCACTTGCAGCCAGATTTTCTAGAAATTAATCCAATGGGTAAAGTACCGGCAATTGTTGACGGCGATTTTAAACTTTGGGAATCCGGGGCAATTCTGCTCTATTTAGCTCAAAAACATGGTAAAATGCCGGAGAGTTTGGAGCAACAAGCTCAAGTTATACAATGGGTAATGTTTGCGAATGCTACTTTGGGTACGGGAATATTTGTCGAAGCTAGTCGCGATCGCGAAACCCCCAAATTATTAACACCCCTCAATGACATCTTCGAGAAACAACCGTTTTTAATGGGGGATGAATTCGGTGTCGCCGACGCAGCAGTCGGGTCGATTCTAAACTACATTCCCATGATGCTTAAATTAGATCTCAGCGCTTATCCGGCTGTTTTGGACTATATGAAGCGAATTTCAGAAAGACCGGCGTTTATCAAGGCGATCGGCGGGGGTTAAACATACAGCAGTCGGCAAGGCGATTTGGTCATTGAACCCTTCGACCCTTCGACTACGCTCAGGGAACAATCGCATAAATGCCTTAGCTAAAAACAGGGACGTTTAAATTGCCCCTGCTTTTAGTAAAATCTGACTTATCTGAATCCGACAGCCGCTTGCCAAACAAAAGCCAGCAACAAGAAAAACACTGGAATCACTGGCAAAATATTAACCAGTGGTTCAAAGGCCGAATAAGCTTCGGGCATTTTTGCTAAAAGTAATGCAGCTTCCATGAATAAACCTACCTATCAAAGACAATTTTCACAATTGTCGCATATCTTAAGCAAAGGCAATCATGTTCGATCGACCACAGGTGTCAGCCAGTGACCAAACTCCTCAGTAAATCGATCGGCAAAAATCGCCTCCCGCATCCTCTGGGTAAAGCCAATCAACTCAGTCACATTGTGAATTGCCAACAGAGTATACCCCAGGACTTCATTAGCCCGCGCCAAATGGGCCAAATAAGCTCGACTGAAATTTTGGCAGGTATAACAAGGACAAGACTCATCCAGCGGAGAAAAATCCTCGCGGAACCGAGCATTTTTCAAACTTAAACGTCCCCCAGCCACAATAGCCGTCCCGTGGCGGGCTAGCCGAGTTGGAATCACGCAGTCAAACATATCTACGCCACTCGCCACCGCCACAGCCATTTCGCGATACGTCCCAATCCCCATCAAATAACGGGGCTTATTTGCCGGCAACAGTGGCGCTGTCTGCTTGACAATTTCTGCGATCAAATCCCCCGATTCCCCGACGCTGACACCACCGATCGCATAACCTGGTAAATCTAAATCTACTAACTGGTTTGCTGCGCGCGATCGCAAATCCGGGTAAACACCCCCCTGCACAATCCCAAACAAAGCCTGATCCGGGCGCGAGTGAGCTTGAATGCAGCGTTTCAGCCAGCGGTAAGTTCTATCAGTCGCCGCTTCAACTTCCTCTCGCGTCGCCGGATAAGGCGGACACTCATCAAAGGCCATAATCACATCCGCACCCAACTCATTTTGGATTTGGATCGATCGCTCCGGTGTCAAATTAATCATACGACCATCGCGGGGAGAACGAAAAGTCACCCCATCCTCAGAAATAGTCCGCATTTGGCTCAAGCTAAACACCTGAAAACCGCCCGAATCAGTGAGAATCGGGCCTGGCCAAGCCATGAATTTGTGCAATCCACCGGCCCCAGCGACAATATGTTCCCCCGGCTGCAAGTGCAAGTGATAGGTATTCGCCAAAACCATCTGAGAGCCTGCATCCTTAAGATGTGCCGGTGTCAGAGTTTTGACATTAGCCAGGGTTCCCACTGGCATAAATTTGGGGGTTTCTAGCACACCGTGGGGAGTGGTAAAAACCCCTGCACGCGCTTTGGTATGGCTGCAATTAGCTTGACATTGAAAAGAAAAATTTTCGGACATTAGGAATTGGGCATCGGTCATTGGGCATTGGGCATCGGAAACAATCTTAAACGTTCTTGAGCTTTAGTCCAAGTAATTTTGACCAAGAATTTCAAAGGTGGTACAAGCCCCCGCATTTATCCGTGGGGTCAATCGAAAATCTAAAATCTAAAATCTAAAATCGATTGACCTTAGCCTTAGCCAATGCTTCTTTAAAACGGCGAATCATCCTCATCTAATTGATAATCCCAGCTTCCTGAGAGTACCTGATCCACGACTGCATCTAAAGCCGCTGCATTTAAGTTCCGGGCGACTTGCTCATGGGCAGGATTGGAGAGGGGAATTAACCGCAACTGTCGTCCGTCTTGGATCAGGTCAAAATAAGCACCTTCCTCATTGGACTTTTTCAGTTCCAGGTAATCAAAACTATCAACATTCAAATAAAGAGCACGGTTGGCGATCAGAGTAGAACGATTGGGGTTGGCAAATACTTCCATGACATATCCTTCTCCTTCGCTGTAAATCTTGCCATCCTGCATATTAACGTAGCGAACACGTCCTAAATCAAACAGCAATCTTTTGATATCGCGTTTGTTGACGACAATGCCTGTATCGATGATGCAAGGAGCAGCCACCCTGTTGTTTAATTGGTCACTCATGGAGTAAAAGCCTCTGTTGTAGTATGTTTCCCTGAAAGGAAATCTGGAAGTTAGCTAGAATTCTCTAGAAGGGAATGCTGGTGTTGAGTTGAGTTTCGGTAGATGGGGATCTTCGGGTTCGCTATCGGCAACGATTTTCTGAGGAAAAGGGCTGTCAGACAGGATGAATGCCCGATCGCAAGAACTAAAGGATGTTACTCACTCAATTCTGGCATACGCTAATGGATTCACAGCTACATCAAATGTGAAAAATTTCTATCTTATGATGGATGATAAGTTGGTTCGCTCTACTGTCGAGTTTTTCCGGAATCAGGGCGCAGCAATAGCTGCTGCGGTCGCTTTTTATACCTGCTTGCCGGTGCCGATGTCTTGGACTTTGGAGTTTCGGGGTATTGCTCGCTTTGCACCGGCGATCGGGCTTTTGATTGGGGGCATATTAGGAATTGCTGATTTGGGCTTACATTTATTGGGGATGCCTGTTCTGACTCGATCGGCCTTGGTAGTAGTTTTGGGCATTGCGGTGACTGGGGGGTTGCACCTAGACGGGGCTATGGACGCGGCGGACGGGCTGGCTGTACCTGACCCGGTGCGACGGTTGGAGGTGATGCGGGACAGTGTTACAGGGGCTTTTGGGGCGATCGCGGCGGTGGCTATCTTGTTGTTGAAAACGGCGGCTCTGACGGATTTGAATGAGTATCGGTGGTTGGCTTTGATGGGTGTGGCTGGCTGGGGAAGATGGGGTCAGTTAGTATCGATCGCCCGTTATCCCTATCTCCGGCCCCAGGGTAAGGGGGCTTTTCACAAAGAATCGGTTTATTCTGCTTTTGATATTATCCCAGGAGTGTTGTTGCTACTGAGTTTGAGTGTGTTGCAATTTGTCTTGGAGGGCGATCGATGGCTGTTGGCGGTGGGGATGGCTTTGGGGGGAAGTGCGATCGGAATTTTGACTGGAGCCTGGTTTAACCACCGTTTGGGCGGGCATACTGGTGATACCTATGGTGCTGTGGTTGAGTGGACGGAGGCTTTGTTGTTATGTTTGTTGGCGGCTTTGCAAGGTTGATGCGATCTTATCCTTTTATGAACAGGCAAGATGCCTGTTCCACAAGATAATTAATTCTTTTATGAACAGGCAAGATGCCTGTTCCACAAGATAATTAATTCTTTGTGGAATAGGCATCTTGCCTGTTCTTGAGATAGCTTCTCTGTCTGCCTCCGCAGACTAAGATGTGGAAATCCGAACTCGACTTGGATATTTCGATCCTGTCTGCTTTGAATATGCTGGGTTAAATTAGCTATAGCCAACCTCAATGGTCAAAAACACTATGGAATATTTGATTGCTGCAATTTTGTTCGGAATGTTGATTTGGGCTGGGTTCGAGATTGTCCAAACAATCAAAAGTTGGGACATGAATGCCACAGAAACCAACAAAAGAATTCAAGCTGGAATGGTCAAAGAGACTGCTTACGGTCAATTCGTAGGTGATGCGGTGGAGGGAGGAAGTCAGATTGTTGGGAATGTGATTCATGCTAGTCAGTGTTCAGCCCAAACAGCGGCTTGTGAAGTTTCAGCAGGTGCGATCGGTCCTACTGTAGAAGGCTTGATGCACTTGATTCACCATTAGAGCTAATCTGTAGGTTGGTTGAGGCACAAAACCCAACCGAATACTGGCTTATTAGTTGGGTGGGGGCGGGTTTATGAAGATGATCTGTGAGTGGAAAAATTCATCGGTGAACCCGCCCCTACGGATTTTATTCAATGTTTTACCAGAAATTTTATCTAACATTTTACCAGGGCTGTAGGGGCGGGTTCACCAACTATAATCGCCAAAAAATAACAATTTTTACCAGAAATTTTATCTAACATTTTACCAGGGCTGTAGGGGCGGGTTCACCAACCATAATCGCCAAAAAATAACAATCTTAATAAACCCGCCCCCTTCAGCTATAAACTAGAATGAATAAACTCGCCCTTTTTCATCAATATAGATTGACCGATCTTGCCTAGTCCGCCCATCAGATGTCGTGATCCTAACTTTCACAATATTTTTCTTAGCATCCACGCTATAGTCGTATTTCAAAGTTGTGGTTCCACCTGTGACATTTATGGGAATATTGGCAATATCATCGGTGCGGTTGCTGATACGAACTAGGACATTTTTTGTGGTTCCGATCGGCAATGATGATAAACCGACGCCCGATTGACCGTATTCTAGATTCAATCCGGTCTCATTTAATAATATGAGGGTCAAGTTGCGAGTATTGTCAATCTTTGCTCCTGGTTGCCAAAATCCCGGTCTTGTGCCACTTTCGGTGGCTGGTTGAGCAGAGGCTGGATGGGGCGTCAAAAAGGCGATCGCCCCAAGTATCGCTGCGGTGGCAATAATTCTTAATTTCATTTTTTTTTCGGAATAAGCTATTCGTTATCATATATCCTAACTTTGAAAGCTAGTTTTTTTAACTGACTCGGCGGGAAGTCCCCCGCTATAGATGTACCCGTCTTAGCGGCGGGATGAAAGCCAGTGCGATATTTTACCGTCCCGATTGTGATCTTCACCAAGAAAGGAAGAACAAGCGGGATAGGCAAAATATCGCAAATCTCCCAGATATCAACAAGAAGTTACAACAAATAGGATTCGTGCTAAAATATAGGTATGAAAAACGTTGTTAAGGTACGAATTTATCCAACAAATGAGCAAAAACAAGTGCTGTCACAGGCGTTTGGTTGTGCCCGTTGGTACTGGAATAACTCGCTGAACGCAACGAATGAACTCTACAAAGAGACAGGAAAGGGCTTGTCTCAAATTGGGATGAATAGCCGTCTGCCTGTGCTCAAAAAGGAGTACGAGTGGTTAGGTGAAACCTATAGCCAAGTGCTGCAAAGCGTGTCTCTGAACCTATCGAGAGCATTTATCAACTTTTTTGAAGGACGGGCATCATTTCCAAACTTCAAATCGAAGCACGATAAGCAGTCGATTCACTACCCTCAAAAAGTGCAGATTGTAGATGATGGTCATCTCAAGTTTCCCGGCAAGCTAGGTGTTATTTCTGCCAAGATTCACCGCAAGTTTGAGGGCAAAATCAAAACCGTAACTCTCAGCATGAATCATGCAGGGAAATACTATGCGTCTCTACTGTTTGATGATGGCTTGCCTGATGTCGAGATTTCATCAGATGGTAAAGCAGTTGGAATTGATGTCGGACTCACGCATTTTGCAATTACATCTGATAGCTCTAAGTTTGACAATCCCAGACACTTGAAGAAACGGACTAAGAACCTCAAGCGAAAGCAACAGAAGCTATCCCGCAAAGTAAAAGGGTCAAACCGTCGCAAAAAAGCCCGTCGCATCGTAGCGCGGGTACATGAAAAGATTGCAAATTCTCGTAAAGACTTCCAGCACAAACTCTCTCGCAAACTGGTGAACGAAAACCAAGTCATCATTGTCGAGAATCTGGCAGTCAAGAACATGGTGCAAAACCACTGTCTAGCCAAAGCAATCAGCGATTGCGGCTGGTCAGAGTTCACCCGTCAACTCAAATACAAGGCTGAAAGAGACGGAAAAACCTATCTAGAAATTGGTCGATTCTTTCCATCTAGTAAGACTTGTCACGTTTGCCTGAATCAAATTAATAGCCTCTCGCTTGACGTGCGTAGCTGGACTTGCTCCAATTGCCAAACTAAGCACGATAGAGACGTAAACGCTGCGATCAACATTCGAGAGGAAGGCTTACGAATATTAGCGTTAGGAACTAGCGCTACTGCCAATGGACGGAATGTAAGCCCGAAGGCTGGAAGGAAATCTTCCGTGTCTAAGGCTGTTCCGGTTGAAGTTGGAAGCCTACACCATACTGCGTAGCGGTTGGTGTAGGTAGTTCACTGATTATTTTTAACGATCGATCGCGCCGCTTGTAAAATGATACGTTGTTCAGCACGGGCGATCGCCTGATAAGTCCGTTCCACAGCATCCACATTCACAGAAATCGACGAAATCCCCCACAGCACCAGCGATTCAATCATCTCTGGATACAAAGCTGGAGCATCGCCACAGATAGAACAAGGAATTCCCGCTACCTTAGCTTGAACGATCAATTGTTCGATCGCTCTCATCATCGGTCGATCGCGCCCATTGAAAGCACTAGCCATATCTGCGGAGTTGCGATCGACTCCTAACATAAATTGAGTTAAATCGTTGGTGCCGATGGAGATTCCTTGAACACCTGCTTTCACGTAATCTGGCAATAAAAATAAAATCGAAGGAACTTCAGCCATAATCCATAGTTTAAACTCCGTAGGTCGCTGTTTCCAAACAGTTTCCAAGCGCTGTTTGCAGAAGACAAATTCCTCAACAGAGCGCATAAAAGGCAAAATTAAATTAATATTTGTATAGCCTGAATCGCCGACTTTTTTTAGTACCTTTAATTCCCAATTAAATAACTCCGGTTCAAAGGTATAACTGAAACTGCCGTCCATTCCAGATTCGCGCAAATCCAGGGAACGATAAAACATTGGACGCGGAAATATCGCAGCAGCAAATAAACTTAGCTGAGTCGCCATGCGATCGACAAATTCGGATTCCCAACCATTCTGAAACCAAAGTTGGGGATTTTGACTTTCCAAAGCTTCTATTGCCATTAATTCCGATCGCACTAATCCAATGCCATCAATGGGCAGATTTCTGAGACGATCAATGGAATTACTTTGGCTGACATTAACCAGCAGTTGAGTTGCTGTTGGCGCACTAGCCAGGTATTGAGCTGATTCAGGTGGCTGAGATTTGGGTTCTAGATGCGATCGGACTGTGACTGGGAATTGATGATGGGCGATCGACATTTTGGCGGCTTGACTCGACAAATCTGTATTGTCTGCTATTTCGTCATAATTGCGATCGGCTGTTGGAGTAGCCTGAATTTGAGCAGAGGCAAAAACTTCTCCAGTGTCGCCATCCAACCACACCGAATCCCCAGTCTCGATCGCACGAGTAGCACCGACAACTCCCACCACTGCGGGGATGCCCAACTCCCTAGCTAAAATCGCCCCATGACCGGTCATACCACCTTGTTCCGAAACAATTCCAGCAGCAACTTTGACCCAAGGTAGCCAATGGGGAGGAATTGCTCGCGCCACCAAAATTCCCCCGGCTACAAATTCCGCATCTTCTGGATGGGAATTTGTCATAACTTGGGCAATTGCCTTGACTTTTCCTGATGCCGCAGCCAAACCTTTGAGTATCGTAGGATTTCTACCTAGGGCGATCGCATTTTGGTTTGAGAGTGCGATCGGATTTTCCGATGTCTGCGGGACTTGTTTGTTTTTCAACAGACAAACTTGAGTGAAATAAAACTCTGGTTCATCGGATTCTGTGGACTGATTCATCGTCCACTCTAAAGTTAGTTCTGAATCAAATTCAGCCCTGGCTTTTTTGCTCAAATCAATTAACTTTTGCAATTCATCTTGATTTAAAACATATTCATTTTGTGCCTTTTCACCCAATATATAAACATCCAAATAACTACCAGTAGAATTGGCTATTGGAAATTGAAAGTCAGGAATTGATAAAGCATTAAATCTTTCTGCTAACAGTTGTTTTCTGGAATTTAAGTCGCCTATTTTGAGATTATAAGCTAATGTTTTGTAACCCAGCCTCTGAATTTTGACTTCGCCTGTTTCCGGCTGCACTTGATAGTAATCGGGGATAGTTTCTCCCCTAGCGAGAGACATTCCTAAACCGCAGGTGGCTTGAATTTCCCACGCTTCACCCCTTTTAGTTTCTACTGAACCGGCGGCGATCGCATTTGAGAGTTGTTGTACCAAAACTGCCGGATTAATTTCCTGTACATTCATGCCGCACCTTTGCCAGTAAAATAGTCTTTGGGCTCTGAAAAGTTCAGCCCAAGCTCCTTTGAGTCCGGCCTCGATCGCGAATGGTTCCGCGTGCACTGCTTGAGATTCCAGCATTCCGGCGGTGTTCGGGTGTCGGGAAGTCAGGGAAGGGCGAAAAATTAATGCTTTGGAGTTGAGTTGACAGACAGCCGACTCCAGGCTGGAAAGTACGCAATCTGGTAGTTTGGTGGAGGTGATTTGTCGGCGAATGCTGCGGGCGATGGCTTGGAGTTGTTTCGGTTCATCAACATTCAAATGCAGTGAGGAATTGGGCCAGTCTGCAAACAACGGTTCCAACCAGTCGATCGACTCTAGAAAATGCCAAAATGTTTTTGCCGGCACAACAAAACCCGGTATGACGGGATGATTTTTCTGCATTAAACAGCTTAAGTAAAATGCTTTTTCTCCCACTACATCCCGGTCTGATGGTTGAATTTTGTCTAGCCAGTAGAGGTTGTCCACGCTATTAGCCTTTTGAGCAAACTGATTAAAAATTATAATTTTCCCTATTAATCACTTATTGCAATTCTAATATGAACCAGCGAAAATGGACAGGATTCGTCAAATCTTTGCTCAATTTATTTCTTAAGTCTAACTGTCCTCTTTGTCAGCGACCAGCCCCCGCCGAGTTTTGTTCGTACTGTGACAAGCAACTTCAGCGCTGTCAGTTAGCCGATCCGGGCCGATTGTGGGATTCTGAGAAGGCTGTTTTTGTGTGGGGAGAGTATGGTGGGCCGCTGAAAAGGGCGATCGCAGCTTTGAAATATGAGAACAATCCCCAATTAGCCAAACCCCTCGGTTACTGGATGGCCGAAGCTTGGCTAAATTCTCCCGAAATAGCTATTGACAATTTAACCGTTGTACCGATTCCGCTGCACAAAGAAAAGCTGAAAGAGCGAGGATTTAACCAGGCGGAGCTTTTGGCCCAAAGTTTTTGCGATTTGACTGGTTTGCCTTTGCAACGTGACGGCTTAGAGCGGGTAAAATATACACAGCCGCTGTTTGAGCTTTCTGCCAAGGAGAGACAAGCTGAGATGAAGGATGCTTTGATTTTGGGTAAGGATTTTCGTCGCCGACTTCCGGGCGATCGGGTGTTGTTAGTCGATGATATTTATACTAGCGGTACTACGGTGCGATCGGCAATTCAAACATTGAAGCAGTCAGGAATTTCGGTATATGGAACCATCGCACTTGCAAGTCCTCAGAAAAGCGGGAATAGGTAATTAGGAATTGGGCATGGGGAATATAGATTTCTTGCATTGAGTCTAGGGTGGGATACAATGGAAACTAACCATCTCTCTAGACATTTCCCGGCAGAGCTTAAAAACCAGTTAATTCCCAATTCCCAATTCCCAATTCCCAATTCCCAATTAACTATATGATGACATTCATCAATCCCAAGACTGATTTTGCATTCAAAAAAATCTTCGGCGCTGAAAATAGCAAAGACATTCTCATTAGTTTTTTGAATGCCTTGCTGTATGACAGTCAGCCCACTATCCAAAGTTTACAAATTTTCGATCCTTATTCAGCCCCGCGAGTTCGAGGTCTTAAGGATACTTACTTAGACGTGAAAGCTAAGTTGAATGACGGCACAACTGTGATCATTGAAATGCAGGTATTGAATGTAGAGGCATTTGAAAAACGGATTTTGTATAATGCAGCTAAAGCTTATTCCACGCAATTAGAAACAGCAGAACATTATGTACTATTGAATCCAGTGATTGCCTTAACCATCACTGATTTTGAGATGTTTGAGAATTTCACCAAGGTGATTTCGCGGTTTGTACTGAAGGAAAGAGAGTTTTTGATTGATTATCTGAGTTACGATATTGAATTAGTATTTGTTGAGTTACCTAAGTTTAAAAAAGGTTTGAATGAGTTAGAAAGTTTGACTGATAAGTGGATCTATTTCCTCAAAACTGCTAGGGATTTAGAAACAGTACCGGAAACTATGGAAAGTGTACCAGAAATCAATAAAGCATTTACAATAGCAAGTAAAGCTAATCTCAATCGTGAGGAGTTAGACGACTTGGAAAGACAGGAAATTTATATCCAAGATCGGCGAGGTGCAATCTCTAAAGCAGTCAGACTAGGAACAGAAAAAGGTAGGGAAGAAGGTAGGGAAGAAGGTAGGGAAGAAGGTAGGGAAGAAGGTAGGGAAGAAGGTAGGGAAGAAGGTAGGGAAGAAGGAATTAAACAAGGACAAATAAGACTAATTATTCGTCTATTGGAAAGCCGTCTGGGTGTTGTTTCTCCTGAAATTCAAAGCAAAATTAGCAGCTTACCGATCGCACTTTTGGAGAATATGACAGATGCTTTGTTGAATTTCAGTAGCATATCAGATTTAACAACTTGGTTGCAAACACATGACTTGTCGTCCGATTAGCACAGTCTATCACGATCGATAGCTACGATCATTATCATCTGTTTTTCTGCAAAAAAACATCAAAAGTTACGCGATCGCACATAGCAACCTGAGCACCCATCTTCGTAACACACAAAGCCCCCGCAGCCGCCCCCCAAACCACCGCCTCTGACAACGACAAACCAGCATCTAACGCAGCCGCCAAACCACCGTTAAAAGCATCACCAGCAGCCACAGTATCGATCGCATCCACCGCAAAAGCCGGGACAAACAAAGTTTCATCAGCAGTCACAGCAACCACACCGCGATCGCCCAATTTGACGATCGCATTCTTGACACCACGCTGCTGCAACTCCTTGGCAGCTAAAATTGCAGTTTCTGTGTCATGCACCGGAAAACCGACTAACTGACTGGCCTCTACTTCATTCGGCGTAATTATGTCAATTAAGGGATAAAGTTCGATGGGCAAATCGGAACGAGCCGGTGCTGGATCTAGAATCACTCGTACCCCCGCTTCACAAGCCAGAAATGCCGCCCTTTGCACAACTTCTAGGGGAATTTCTAACTGTAACAATAAGGTTGTAGCATCAGGCAACAACTTTTTCAGAAGTTCTAACTCTGCGTCACCAATCTGATTATTCGCGCCCGGAATCACAATAATATTATTTTTTCCGCTATCATCTACGGCGATAATTGCCACACCTGAATGAGTGTTTTTATCAATTAATATATTGTCTGTATTTAAACCATAAGATTGTAAATTTGTCAACAATTCTTCAGCGAATTTATCATTACCAACACGACCAATCATGTGAGTAGAAGCGCCAAGACGGGCGGCCGCCACAGCTTGATTTGCTCCTTTCCCACCTCCGACAGTGCAGAAATTGCTACCAATAATAGTTTCCCCCGGTAGCGGCAACCGAGGGGTTTTACCCACGAGGTCGATATTGATACTTCCAAATACGATGATGGTCATAGGGCATGGGGCATAGGGCATAGGGCATGGGGCATCGGGCATGGGGCATAGGGCATTGGAACTAACAAATAACCAGTAACAAATAACCAGTAACAAATAACCAGTAACAAATAACCAGTAACAAATAACGTGCTACAACAGGAATGGTCTACATCGGTCAATTCAATGGCTGCACTCGCTCTCGATCGCAATCCCTGTGTCCTACTGGTTGAAACAGACGAAGTTCTCGCCGGACACTTGAGTATGGACTTAAAATCCTCTGGCTACGAACCGATAGTCGCTTCTAACCTCGCCACGGGTCAACATTTAGCCCATGAATTACAACCAGCTTTGATTGTAATTGACAGGATGTTGGGAGGAGAGTCGGGGCTGTCCCTATGTTCTCACATCAGGAGTCTGGGGAGTCGAGTCCCGGTGTTGTTATTGATTGGGCGTGATACGGTGGACGATCGCGTGGCTTGTCTAGAAGCTGGGGCGGATGATTATTTTCTCAAGCCCTACCGTACTGAGGAGTTTTTGCAGTTGGTGCGCTTGTATTTGCAGCCGGATACCAGCAGCAATCACCAATTGAGGTTTGGCGATTTAGTGCTAGATTTGGCTAGTCGGCGTGCCCTACGCAACGGACGGGCGATCGACCTGACTATGAAAGAGTTTGAACTGTTAAAGTATTTGATGGAACATCCCCGCGAAGTTTTGACTCGCGAACAAATTCTGGAAAATGTTTGGGGTTACGATTTTCTGGGTGAATCGAATGTGATAGAAGTTTATATTCGCTATTTGCGGCTCAAGATTGAAGATGAGGGCGAAAAGCGTTTGATTCAGACAGTACGCGGTGTTGGTTATGTGATGCGGGAAGCTTGAAGAAGTCTGTTGGCTGTTGACTGTTGACTGTAGGAGACTTTGAGGGGAGCCTTCCAAGTTGGTAAGGGCGAAGCATTCCGGTAATAAATCTCTGCTTCTAACGCATAAATTATCTGCCGGAATGCTTCGCCCCTACTACGTTTGACGTTAAGTTGACACCTATGGGCAGTGCCGTTTCTCTACGCCAGATTAATTGTAGGGACACGGCATTGCCGTCTCCTAATTTCGGCTACTAATAATTCCGATGCTACCGGATTTGATCTGATTTCTCAATCACTCAAATCTAAGTTTTTCACCCAATTATATCGTTTCCGGTTGCATCGGAATGATTTAACCGCGAAGGCGCAAAGGACGCGAAGGAAGAGAAGAGAGAGATTAATACAGAACGATGAAGAGAGGATTTGATATTAGACATCTCCTAAAAAGCAAGTTTTGAACAGACAGGATGTCTGTTCCACAAGAATTATCGGAGATGTCTATTGAAAACTGCTATGGCGGTTCTCGAAAAACTGAGGTATACACAATGCCCGATGCCCGATGCCCTATGCCCGATAGTAACTCATGTTACTGAGAAATGCTATATCTTATTTACTCAGGCGTTTGTAAGCAGTAGCCAAAGCAGTTGTATCTCCGACATTTCCCGGAAACAAAACCACTGGTAAATTGGGAAACAGAGGATGATCGGCTTCAGTTTTGACTACTGAACAACCTGCGATAATTTGACCTAACAGTCTGACACTTTTGAGTGACAAACCTGTACTCAAAACATCGTTGGAAGTAATGCCGCCTTTGCTAATTAAAAACCCGATATCCGCAGGTAGTCCGCGCACGATATCCATTAGTAAAGCAGAAACTGCCTCTCCAAATTTCAACCGGATTTCGGCAGTTTTAAATTGCAGTTCTTGGCGACTGGTATAAATTACAGGGGTTTTGTCATCAGCATGAGCAGTGCGGACTTTTTCGAGAGTTTCATTCAGCATATCTGCTCGATATTCTGAAGAGTCTTCTAGCAAGTGAGATACATCTATTTCAATGCTAACTGTATTGGGTTCTTTTAACAAGCGTTCCAATTGTTCTGTAGTTTTCTTAACGTGGGAACCAACTATTACTGCACCCGGTTTGCCCTCCCTGACGTATGTTGCCATTTCGTCTGCTGCAATTGGTTGTGGTCCGAGGTCAGCTAAGGATGTTAGGATACTTGCTGCACTGCGGAATAAAAACTTTTTGCCTTGACTAGCTGCGTCGAGAATGTGTTTGGCAAAGGAGTCTAAATCGGCTTGACTTTCGCCGTCAACAACTGCACATTGGTTGTCAGTCATCTCCATGAGTCGGTCTAAACTTCCGTAGCGAATGTCTGCGAGTAATATGCGATCGACTGTATCAGCGTGGATGCGACCTTTGGTTTTTTCTTCAACGTAGTCTGGGAGGTAACTGTGACTGTAGCCGAAGACTGAATCTTTGGCAAATTCGGTTTCGTGAACGGGTGTTTCGACGCTATTAACCATCAGGTAATGCACGCTGTGGCGGGTAATTCTGCCTCCTTCAAAAAAGGCGGGAATTAGAAAATGGGCGTCGAAGGGGCCGAGTTCTTCGGCGATCGCGTCGGTTTCGATCGGATAGTGGCCGCGCAGGGTAGAATCGGAACGGCTAACTATTAGGAAGTCGTGGATTGCTTCGGCGGCGATCGCAATTTTCAGGTTTTGGCACACTTCGCGGGTGACGGAGGCTGCTTTTTCGGGGGTTAGCGATCGAGTATTTGTGAGTATAAAGACAATCGGCGACTTGTCCCGCAGTCCCAAACGTAGGGTTTCTTCGTCCCAACGTGTCAGCAGCAAGCAACTGTGCACGGTTTGAGAACCGGTTGGGTCGTCATCAAGAACTATAATTTTAGGTTTGGCAGACATATTGACCTGGTTGTTTAACTTCACCTTTCCAAGATATCCTGACCTAGCTAGTTGACAGGAAAAATTTATATTGCGCCCAAAATCCTTTCAAAGTGTATCTTACCTGAGATGTTGCACCATTCTCAATTAGCCTTTTATGAACAGGCTTTCCGGCCTGTTCCACAAAGAATTGATTTTCTTGTGGAACAGGCCGGAAAGCCTGTTGCTGAGAATGGTGCAAGATCTCAGTTTTACCTTACTTTGCCATATTTCGCTCTTGGAGCTTCTTCATTTCTGCTTGAACTCCCACGGCTAGCTGCAAAGCTTCGTTGAGTAATCGTCCTGGTTCGCTAGCTTTATCATTAATTTGCAACCCACTCAAAGCTATCAAGTTATTGGCAAATAGTTCTGAGTTAGTCGCCACAAACTTTTTGTTTTCCCTAAAAATTCTCTCGGTTTTCAAGGCTCTGACTAAATCATCTCTGATTAACTGCAATGCTTGAATGACTTTTGTGCGATCGGCTATTTTCACTCCACAATTACCAGCATCTTCTATTTTGTCATTAATTTCGATGGTTTTAATTATATCATTATAGCGATCGACATCATCAAAAAGATTAACTAAATATTTATTTTGGCGACTGCACCTAATTTTCCAGAGATCCTCAAAAATCAAACCTATGATCGCAGTGAGGTGGAGGGCGTTCAAAACCAAATAAACCCTGGGAAATATCGCAACCAGCAGCAAACAACTGATTAGAACCAAAAAAATCAAACCGACTGTTTTCAGAGCTTCGCGGGTGAATTTAGTTGCTGTTGCTGGTCGATATACGCGATCGGGCCCAGCACCGCTGAGGTGTTTCAATTCACCCGCAGTAATTTCTAATCCCTGGATGTCAACTCGCATAAATCTTCACAAATGTTTGTTAATTATAAAATTTAGGTGTATAACAAAAGGCTCGTCTACAATAAATCTAACACCTTTTTTCACGAAAAATCCACTATGTCCGCACGTCCTATATACCTCGACAACCACTCGACAACCCCCGTAGACAAGCGGGTACTTGATGCGATGGTGCCGTATTTTACTGAACAATTCGGCAACGCAGCCAGCATCAGCCACGTCTACGGCTGGGAAGCAGAAGCAGCGGTGAAACAATCACGACAAATTTTAGCAGAAGCAATCAACGCGAACCCAGAAGAAATTGTTTTTACTAGCGGCGCAACGGAGGCGAATAATTTAGCGATTAAAGGAGTCGCTGAAGCTTATTTCAATAAGGGAAAGCACATTATCACAGTTAAAACTGAACATAATGCGATTCTTGATCCTTGTACATATTTGGAAAAATTGGGATTTGAGATTACTGTTTTACCAGTAAAAAGTGATGGATTGATTGATATAGGAGATTTGATTAAAGCGATTCGGGCTGAGACAATTTTAGTTTCAGTGATGATGGCAAATAATGAAATTGGAGTGATTCAACCGATCGCAGAAATTGCAGCAATATGTCGTGGAAATGATATTATTTTCCATACGGATGCAGCGCAGGCTATCGGCAAAATTCCCATTGATGTACAGGATATGAACATTGATTTGATGTCCTTGACAGCCCACAAAATTTATGGGCCAAAAGGCATTGGTGCTCTCTATGTGCGCCGGAACAAACCGAGAGTGCAGCTAGCACCACAAATGCACGGAGGTGGCCATGAACGGGGAATGCGATCGGGTACACTGTATGCACCGCAAATAGTAGGATTTGCTAAGGCAGTGGAATTAGGGATTGCGGAAATGGAGGCGGAAACAGCACGAGTTGTGAGTTTGCGTGAGCGTTTGTGGGGGAATTTGGTAGAGTTAGGAGATGTTGTTCTGAACGGTCACGCGACTAAGAGATTGCCTGGGAATCTTAATGTTAGTGTAGGTGGCGTTGACGGTCAAGCATTGATGTTGGGGTTACAGTCAGCGGCGGCGGTGTCTTCGGGTTCTGCTTGTACTTCGGCGAAGATATCACCATCTCATGTTTTAGCTGCGATCGGGCGATCGGACAAATTAGCCTACGCTTCGATTCGCTTTGGGATTGGGCGCTTCAATACTGTAGCAGAAATAGATGCAGTGTCGGAACACGCGATCGCCACTATTACCTCTCTCCGACAAGCTCAAAAAGTGATGAGTTAAACAGTTGACAGTTGATAGTTCAAAGTTAGCATCGGAATTATTAGCTGAAATTAGGACACGGCAGTGCCGTTTCCCTACAATATTATTTTGAGTAGGGAAACGGCACTGCCGTCTCCTCTATATCTTGGGATTTTCAGCTTTTCTGACAAAACAACTGCTAACAGCCAAGACTTTGACATACTCCCCGTCGTAAACGAGCGGGGATTCTTGACACTTCAACGAGTCCTGCTACCAAGGTAGTCTTACAGTCCCGACCTGTCCGTTTAGAGTCGTGGCAATGCCCTATCCCGACTATATGTATCGTTTTGTTTTAACTAACAATACTTTTGTTTTGCTTCCAGGTTGGATTATAACCCGACTTTCACCGCACACGGCTCCTGAGTGATGTAATCCTGGGTATGGATACAGTATAATTGCATCAGGAGATGATTTCTACCGCTTGATAGTTTTCCTTTTACCCCTACATCCCACCATCAGATTTTTCTGTGGCATTAGGCTTTTAAAGGGTTACTCAGTCTCCATCTTTTACACCACCCGGCGCTGTCAGCATATCTCTGCTATTACAGTAGAGCTTTGGCTTCTGCAACCATCCCACACACTCACAGCTTACGGCTAGCAACCTACTTAATTATTTAAGGGCTGTGAGTGCTTTACTTCGTTCCAAATACACATTGTTTAAATTTTTAGTGCGATGCTATCCACCGGGTTTATGGGCGGTGCTTATAGGTCGAAGTCAAAATCGCCTATGCCCTATCCTTGCCTTTTGGCTTGGTCTTAATCAGTCTTTACCTTGTTTCGCAACGGTCTTATTCTGATTGAGCCGTTAGACCATCTTAAATAACGATGGTTCAGATACATCTTGTTAGAGTCGATAGGGGCATTTCTACCCCTACCTCTCCTTCAGAACCGGACGTGAAACTTTCGCTTCATCCGGCTCCTTGATAATTCCATCC
>REAP01000107.1 GCA_004294385.1 Oscillatoriales cyanobacterium
TGTCAGCAACAGGCAAGATGCCTGTTCCACCAATGTCAGCAACAGGCAAGATGCCTGTTCCACCAATGTCAGCAACAGGCAAGATGCCTGTTCCACCAAGAGTGAATTTTTTTGTGGAACAGGCATCTTGCCTGTTCATAAAAGGCTTGTTGAGAATGGTGCAAGAGCTCAGATCGATCGCACTTTGCAGCCGTGACAGCAACAGACTTTTGACTGTGAGTTGCTGAAACTGCCAGTTATTTGCCATATTACAAAACTTTATTGATCAGATATTTGCTAAATTCAACCATTAAGATGTATTTTTTGTTACATTGGGTATTTATGTAAAACTTAGAACACCAAGCACAGCTAAGCTAGTGTAAGCTCGATCGAGTGTCAGTCACTTCAATTTCTATCATAGAATCTGTTTTTCTAACTGGTCAAATATATCCCAAAGCCTCACCATGCAATCAACTTCCACACCTCTAGAGACGATCGATCGACCATTTATAACTTGGCAACGAATTATAGACTGGGCCCAGGAACACTACCGCTGTCGGACTTTCAACAAGGACGAGCGAATTCCAGCCAGACCCGGACTGCTATACTTAGTACAGAAGGGTGCTGTAAGGCTCGTAGGTAGCGCTCAAGTCAGTGTCACAACTAAATCGACAAAATCAAGTGGCGAAGCTCCAGAAGAAGCTTTTCTCGGCTTCGTTGGTGCTGGTCAGCCCTTTGAACTCGTGGCACAGTCGCCGTTTACTTTGCAAGCTTACGCCCACGCTGACCAAACTCATGTAGTGTGGATGTACTGGCACGATTTGGACAATTGGCCTCACTTCCGCAGAGAAATTTTGGATGCGTTTCGCTATCAACATCAGCGGAAACTACTTTGGTTAAGCACTTTGGGACAGCGCCGGACGATCGACCGTTTGCTAGGATTTCTCACTTTGTTGATTGAAGAGTTTGGGGAACCTTACGTAAGTGAAGGGGAACCGGAGGTGGTTCGCGGCTACCGTTTACCTTGGGCACTGACTCATGCTCAAATTGGCAGTGCGATCGGTTCGACGCGGGTGACGGTGACTCGACTGATGGGCAAATTGCGATCGAAAGGTTTGATTAATACCGAGGATGATAATTTAATCTGTTTGCCGGCAAACCCTGAATCAGCTAGGGCAAAAAGTCAACAAAACAAAGTAGAAAAACCGATAGAATAATCTGCATCAAATGTTCGATTCACAGTCAAAAATCAACACTCAAAAGTCATCAGAAACGAGTCATCAAAAACGAGTCGTATTCTGCGACTTTGATGGCACCATTACAGTTGAGGAAACTTTTGTGGCAATGCTCAAGCATTTTGCACCAAAGCTATCATCGGAACTGATGCCAGAAATGTATGCTAGAAGGCTGAGTTTGCGATCGGGAGTCCGACAGTTACTAGAGTCTATTCCCTCAGAACATTACGGAGAAATTATCGAATTTTCCCGCCCCAAGCTGATGCGATCGGGATTGGTAGAATTGCTGGATTTTTTGGATGCAAAAGGGGTGGACTTTGTGGTTGTTTCCGGCGGTTTGCGGATTATGGTAGAAACTGTAATGGGCGATTTAGTCGATCGGGCTAAGGCTATTTACGCTGTGGATGTGGACGCTACGGGGCCTAGGTTGCAGGTAAACTCGCCCTTTGAGGGGGATACGGAGTTAGTGTCTAAGGTGCAGGTAATGGCACTGTATGCGGCTGATGAACAAGTGGCGATCGGAGATTCGATCACCGATTTTAACATGGCTTTGCAGGCTTCTTCTGTCTTTGCGCGCGATCGGCTGGCAGAATATCTAGACGAACAGCAAAAGCCTTATACTAAATGGGATAACTTTTTTGATGTCCTAGAAAATCTCTCCCAAAAATGGAACTAAAACTCAAGGTAAAAAGCAAGTAAATAACTGGGGATTCATGAACAATGAGTGATGATTTGAGAGTAGAATTAATCGCAGCAGCCAAAGATTTTTACGATCGAGGTTGGATGGTTGGGACAGCCGGCAATCTTTCATCCCGCTTAGACGACGGCAGTTTTTGGATCACCGCTAGTGGCCGCCAAAAAGGCAAGTTAACTGCAACAGACTTTATCAGAATCAACTTAGACGGCGCAATCGTAGAACAGCCCCATCCAGATAGTCATCCTTCCGCAGAAACCAGCATTCACTTAGCTGTGTATAATAGTTTTCCCGAAGCTCAAGCTTGCTACCACGTTCATTCCGTCGAAGCAAATTTAGTCTCTCGGCTAGTAGCAGGAAATGCAGTGTCATTACCTGCGATCGAAATGCTCAAAGGTTTAGGAGTATGGGAAGAAAACCCCCAGGTATCCATGCCCTTATTTGCAAATTATTTAGAAGTGCCAAAAATAGCCCAAGAAATTTTAGAATTCTTTGCTACTTCTGACCCCAAAGTCCCCGCTTTATTAATTCGCGATCATGGCGTTACAGTCTGGGCAAAATCCCCCACAGCAGCTTACAATTACATAGAAATTGTTGAATACATTTTTCGCTACATGATAACAGCCAGTCAATCAATTTTAGATTACAAATTTTAGATAGCAAGTTGAGGCAATAACTATGGCTAAATACACCAGAATTCTCTCCATAGATGGAGGCGGCGTTAGAGGAATAATCGCCGCACAAGTCGGAGTTAGCATCGAAGAAAAACTCCAACAAAAAAGTGGCAATCCCGATGCCAGAATAGCCGACTACTTTGATTTAATCGCCGGCACAAGTGCGGGAGGAATCTTAACTTGCACTTACTTATTTCCCGATCCCAAGAATCCCAGTAGACCTCGCTGGTCAGCCCAAGATGCCCTCAATTTTTCGATCAAAAGTAGTCGCGATGTTTTTAAGAATTCATTTTGGCAAACACTCTCCTCTCTAGACGGTTTAGTGGATGAAAAATATTCTAGTGTTGACCTAGAAAAATTTCTTTTGGAACATTTTGCAGATGGTAAACTCAGTGAAATGCTGAAACCATGTTTGATTACCAGTTACGACATCGAAAGGAGAAAAGCGCACTTTTTTGATCAAATAGATGCTAAAAAACATCCAGAAGAAGACTATCTGATCAGAGATATAGCCAGGGCCACATCAGCAGCCCCATCCTACTTTGAAGTCCCCAAAATCCGCTCTTTGACAAACGAATCCTACGTTTTAATTGACGGCGGAGTATTTGCCAATAATCCTGCATTATGTGCTTATGCAGAAGTTAGACATAAATTCCGAATTCCCGAAGACCGCCCCGATAGAGGCCCAACTGCAAAAGAAATGGTAATCTTATCTCTAGGGACAGGAGATGCTCAAAAAAAATATCCCTATGAAGAAGCGAAAGACTGGGGTCAAGTAGAGTGGCTTGAGCCTTTGATTAGTATACTGATGACGGGAATTGCTGAAACCGTCGATTACCAACTCATGCAAATTTTTGATGCCATTGAAAGACCAAATCAATATTTGAGAATTAGTCCAGATTTGAGTTTATATAAAGAACCCCTACCCATCGATGATGCCTCGGAACCAAAGATATCACAACTGATAAAAATTGGCAAGGAGCAAGCCGAAAAGTATAATCAAGAATTAGATCAATTTACCGACTTGTTGCTTGCCGAATAATTGGTAATTGGTAATTGGTAATTGGTAATTGGTAATTGGTAATTGGTAATTGGTCATTGGTAATTGGTAATTGGTAATTGGTAATTGGTCATTGGTCATTGGTAATTGGTCATTGGTAATTGGTAATTGGTCATTGGTAATTGGTAATTGGTCATTGGTCATTGAGCCCTGTCAGTGACCGGAAGTGCGGCGCTCCGCTCAGTGACCAGAAGTGCGGTGCCCTGAGCGTAGTCGAAGGGTCTTAACCACCTTGGCGGTTGCTATAGTAGTCATTAGTCATTAGTTAGTAGTGTGCAGCAATCTTAGATATACAATCTAAATCATTGGTTAAAAAATACCAAAAAAAGTGCGATCGCCATTTAGATGAAACCTTTAACAACAGATGGTTCCAGAGATTTTCTGTCACCCTGTTCCTAGGCGGACAAGTCCTGTGGCGAATCATCAGTGGCAAAATTGACCGCCGCAAAATCATGGAACACCTAGTAACAGTAGGATTAGATTCTTTGCGCGCCGTACTATTAATCGCCTTCTTTGCCGGCATGATTTTCACCATTCAATCAGCCAGAGAATTGATTCGATTTGGGGCCATCGGTGCCGTCGGAGGCGCATTTGCTGTAGCATTTTGCCGCGAATTAGCACCGGTTTTAACCGCTGGTGTAGTAGCGGGACAAGTAGGTTCAGCTTTTGCAGCGGAAATCGGAGAAATGCAGGTGACGGAACAAATAGATGCCTTGTATATGTTGAGAACAAATCCAGTTGATTATTTAGTAGTGCCGCGAGTGATAGCTTGCTGTGTCATGCTGCCGATTTTAACGATTTTTTCGGTGGCGGTGGGTATTGTGGGCGGAGTGTTAGTCGCGGCGGTTTTTTATGAGTTGGAACCGTCAGTATTTTTGGAGTCGGTGCGGACTTTTTTGGGGCCTTGGGATTTAGTAACTGTGGCGATTAAGAGTTTTATTTTTGGGTTGATTATTGCGATTGTGGGTTGCGGTTGGGGGTTGACTACGACGGGTGGAGGTAAGGGAGTTGGACAAGCTGCGACAGCGGCGGTGGTAACTTCTTGGGTGTTTATTTTTGTGGCGGATTTCTTTTTGTCGCTGTTACTATTTCATGAGTTGGGGATTACTAGAAGTTGATAAAGGCTTTTTGAAACCGGAGATAAACGCAGATAAAATCTAATCTGCGTTCATCCGTGTTCATCTGCTAACATCTGCGGTAAAAAACTCTCAACTTTAGATTTTAGATTCGAGAAAAGGAGGGCGATAGACTCGAATTGCCTGAATTTTATGGATGGCTGTAACTAATAGGAAACTCAAACATAGACCAAGTGTCCATAGGTAGGCGTACTTGTTTGATTTTTTGCTCTTTTTTGTGCGTTTTGCCATTGTTCAATCTAAAATGGATTGACATTAACAAACTAATGATATAATAATTCAAGCTCGATCGCAAATCAAATGGATTACAAAACCGCCCGTAGTTTTCTGATAGACCAGGGAAGCGCCCTGGAAACCAAGAAAAATCCCGACGCTTTTTTGATGCGTCTCCAACAAGGTCTTTCTCCCGTCCCCGGACAGGTGACATCGATTTTATTAGCTTTAAAAATATTGTTTGAGGGTTTGCAAGAATCTCCAATGCTCGATCGACAATTAATCTCAGCACTCCATTTACTGTCGGTAGAGAGTTTGCAGCAATTTGAAGCCGGACTTCGCAGAGGAGTTTCTTGGCCACCACTGCTGAAAGAAGACTTGAATCGAATTGCGATCGCAGTTAGAAATATATTTTCGGGTGTTTGGAAGTAATTTAGGTCACTTCAATCGCCGATTACTACTCGCGAAAGCTTTCCAGCGATGACAAAAGCTGTGGTAATCCTCTCAATGTTGCAGCCACCAAGGCTTCATCTTTATAAACTCGTTTTCTGACAAGATTCCTATTCGCAGCGGATGCTCCAGAACCTCGTAATCCGCTATTTCCGGCTTCGATTAGCTCTAAATTTCTGTCTTCTGATGTCAAGCAAAACATAGTAGTATCCTCAATTAATTCCTAGGGTTGCCCTGGTGAAATGTCTCAACGATTGCTCGATATTCCTATTATTACTCAAAATAGTAATAGAGTTGAAACGATGCAATAATTATTCACGATGGTCAGGGATCAATACAAATTACATAACAAGTCTTATTAATTTGTTACAGCTCACCCTACAGGTTTTTGATCGTGGTGGAAGATGTGAGTTTCAGCCGATCGCCCATAACGACACAAATAGCAGCAACCAAAAAGGCGATCGCACCCACAATCGCCGTTGTCACAGCAGGAACAGCCAAAGGTGCTACAAACAACACAGAATACAAAGTCATCCCCAGGGAAAAACCACCAAAATACAACCCAACACCGAATCCTCCTCTGCGCCCAGGTACCATAGATAAAGCAAAAGGAATCGTACCGATAGTAATCAAACTATTAGTAAAAATTACAGCTAAAACAGCCACAAAGACGATCGCAAAACTCTGACTAAACACCATTACTAATAGTAAAATCGGCGTTGCTACCAATCCACCCAATAGCGTCCGCTGGTTCCCAAGACGCACCGCAATCACCCCAGCCAGCAAAGAAGTAACAGCCAAAGCGAAGGTAAATCCAGCCATTAACAATTTAGGATCAACACCGACGATTTGAGTTTGGAAAACATGGGGCAAAATCCGTTCTCCCATCGCCCGACTTCCCCAAGCAACAGACATTCCCGTTAGTGCAATTAATGCCAGCGGTGCGATCGCAACTTGCTCGGAAATTGCAGTATCCGGTGGCAATTCCGACACCACAGCATCAGGATTAACCGATCGCAAAAAAGCCACCGCACCCAACAATACAAACGAACCTATACCAAAAGTAAACACCGGCCCCAAACTCAGAATAAATTCTCCCGCAACAGGCCTTGTTGCCCCAACCAATCCCCCTACAAGCACCAAAAAACTCATTGCTTGGGGCAATTCCGTTTGAGTGGCATATTTGCCCAACAGCGACACTGCGGGCGATCGAAACATCGCCATCGCGATCGACCAAGCTACTAGGACTACAGGCAAAATCCAGCGTAGAGGCGAGACAGGATTGCCGAAAATAAAAATAGTAGGAATCGCAATAAAAAGGACTGAGGACACAATAGTAGCGACCACAATCAGCGGAAAACGAGTTCCCATCCAGTGACGCTGCTTGTCAGAAAGCCAACCAGCAAAAGGTTCGATCGCAATTGCCAAAGTATCCTCCAGAATTGTGATTCCTCTGTCAAATCCTGCAAAACCAAATCCCGCCAAAAGTTGAGGTAAATACAGTCGGTAAAGCATCCAAGTCAGGGTAATTGCTCCCTGTAAAGCCGCCACGCCACCTACTTGTCGCCATAGTATTAAAGACTGAGGTTGAGAGTTTTTCATATTTTAAGGATATTTTATTCGATAATAGTGGCTGTTATGTTTGAGAGTCTTGGTAAATAGCCTCTAGACACTTTGCGTTCTATGAGCTTTAATATAAATGAGTTCTCTCTCGTTGAGGACAATCAAGCGATCGACACGAATTAATGTCCATTTAGCCCCGATCACCCAGATGAAAAAAGCCCTTATTATTGGATCCGCCATTGTCCTGTCAACTCTGTTCTTGCCAACCAGTGTTTTTGGTAGCGTGTATATCCAATACTATAACAAAGACTCGAAAAAGTACGTCATGAAAGTTGAGATGGACGGTAACACCAAAGAAGTAACTTTCAATGCTAGTACCACTTCTGCCTCCACAGTGCAGGGAACTGGCAAAGTCGGTATTATTGAAACACCTTGTGGCAAAGTTGAAATCAAAGATGGTGCTAAAATTGAAATCAAGGACGGCTGCATCAAGTTCTTGTAATAGCAGATAAATACCAATACAAAATTATTTGTTATTTGTTATTTGTTATTGACAGCAACTAACAAATAACGAATAACAGTCAACAGTCAACAGTCAACAGTTAACAGTCAACAGTCACCAAACTAAGAACCAGCATTTTTCAACTCTTCCTCGATCATTTTTTTGTAAACTTTCGGCAAACTAGAACTCAGAGAATTGGTTTCAATACCATATCCCAAACTCGTCCAAGTTCCCGACAACATCCGCAAAACCTCAGTTAATTTGTCCTCTCGCAACATCTGTGAAATGTCAGCTTTCCAAAATTTGCGATCGCGCAACCAAGCATAAACCACAGCATCCTGATATTCTGGCTCAAAGCTATAATCTTGCCACATCATAAAATTAGCAGGTTTCGGGTGATAGCGCTGAGCCTTATCCTTCCAAGTCGAACTCAAAAATTGATACCTACCCGCCGCCGTAGTACATTTACCTTGATTTGGGCCATTCACAATCTTCACACACCAGTCAGGATGCCGACTCAAATCTAATATATATTTGCCACCATAAACAACATGATAAGGTCGAGAAACATTCGATTCGCTAGCAGAAATAGTTCGCATCAGCGCCCGAATGTAAGGATCACCGGCTTTCATCGCCAAAGGTGGCTTTTTTCTAACCTCACTTGCTGGCTGTAAAAATTGTAGATTTCCCCGCAAATTGACAGCTACAAAAACAGCGCCACCAATCAAAATACCAATTAAAATTAAAAATCCGAAGATTTGAATTTCTGACTGTCTCAGCAAATTAAATTTTCGACGCTGGAGTTTCTTCGCTTGAAGCAAAGTCATTTCCATTTCAACAATTTCGGTTAATTTTTGAGCCGCCCGCATCCGACGCACTCGGAAATCGTGTTGATATAGTGGCGCTGCTAATAGGGTTAGACTGGATAAAGCTGCGGCTAATTTGATTAGCCAAAAATCGAACTCACCTGCGATCGCAACTTTTGTTAGAGTAGAGATTCCTGTGAATAGTTGCACTGGATCGATCGCACGCGCTGGCCAATAAAAAATCGCAATTTGCACCAGCAGTGACAGACTAAACGCCAGAAACAAGACTACTAGAGCGTTCAAGCCTTCTCGGAAGTGCGATTTCATGCCAGTTTTTCGGCGCTGGAACTTGCGTTGGCGAAACCTGCCAAAAACCGTGAGTAAGGGATTTAAGATTGTGGCGGCGAAAAAGTGAGCAACAAAAAACAAAGGTAACTGAATTAGCCAAGCGGTTAGCAGTAAAGTCAGAAAGCCCATGTCATCATTGACAAGAGGAATGCCTTTGTTTACTACGAAACTAAAACTCTGAGCGAGGACAAATCCCCGTAACCAGGAAATCGGATAGGGAAACCAAGCTGGCCACTTGAGAGTTTTCATGCAAAATCAATCGATTTTAGATTCTAGGCGGGCTTGCAACAGGCTGTCCGGCCTGTTCCACAATACATTAATTCTGGATACATTTGAACTGCTTCCCAGGCTCTGCCACTTCTCAGCTTGCAACAGGCTGTCCGGCCTGTTCCACAATACATTAATTCTGGATACATTTGAATTGTTACCAGGCTCTGCCTGGTAACGAGTAGAGCAGACTTAATTCAATCAAATCACACTAGCAAACAACTGCTCGAAACTTTTTGCCGGGGCTTCCGACTTCGCCACAATCTCCACTAACTTATTGCGAGAAGCCGGCTCAAAGAGTGCTTCCACACAAACTTCAGCTACCTTAGTGCGAGGAATGCTACCATCTGATAACTTATCCGCTGACTCCATGACGATCGCATGAGAATTATCCTCATTTTTGAGACCACCCGGCCGGACAATAGTATAAGTTAAACCACTTTTTTGTAAATAATCCTCAGCTTGCTTCTTCCAAACCAGAATCAACCAAAACAAATTGAGGGGGTGAAAAAAGTTCGAGACGCACAAGGATGTGACAAGCACAAAATGCTCAATTCCCTTAGCCTTAGCTGCATCCACCAAATTTTTTGTTCCCTCAAAATCCACCCGATAGGGCAATGTCGGGTCAAAACCAGGGGCTGCACCCGTAGCACACAGTAACACCGTACTATCACCGATCGCATCGGCAAGAGAAGTTGCATTTAATACATCTCCAGTCACTAATTCAGCTTCCGGGGGCAAAATCTGCCTAGCTGTCTCCAAGTTACGAACTAGAGCACGTACGGGAATCCCGCGCTTTACCAATTCTGTGACAATTCGGCGGCCAGTTTGACCTGTGGCTCCGGCTACAAACGCTTTCATAAATAGAGTTATCCTGAACTAGGGTAAATTTTGTTGCTACCGGCAAGTATCCATTCTCAATTGTAGAGACTTTCGGAACTTACTACATCCCCCATGCGATCGATTGGCGTCTATAACAGGAGAGCGAACAATGAAGCAGGATTCCGTTGAATATCCAACCGTTGAGGCTTCCGATGAACTTTGGTATCCAGATGCGAGTTTGCAGCCACCGGAAACTGGAGGTGCAGATGTAGCCGAGGAAGTTGAGCTGATTTGGTTTAGCACACATTTTGAAGACAGCATGGAGATGTATGCTGATGCTGCTACGGTGGCGGAGCATTTGAACAACCACAAGAGTTGGTTTTGTCAGTGTGCTTTGCCGATGAAGTCTGAACCGCTCGGAGAAAATGGCTATGATTTATTAATCGGGCGTTTTGGTGCTTTTGGCTACCGCGTGGAAGCCAGAATTGGTTTAGAGTTACTGCCGCCTAATAGTGAAGGCTGCTATTTGATTAGAACGATTCCGGTTCCGAATTATACACCACCAGGATATGAAGTTAATTTTTGCTCCGCTATGAATTTGGCGGAAGTATCTGCTGATGAGTTTGCAAAAAAATGGTCGAGTTGCGATCGCACTCAATTACCACCTATAATTACCATTGCTGGGTGGAAGCTGGATTTAGCTGTGGGAGTCTCGTTTCCCAAGTTTATTCGATCGATGTCTAGGACTTTAATTCAAAAAACTGGTGAAGGAATTTTGGAAAAAATTATCAAACAAGTTAATCGGCGATTGACTTATAAAACTCAGCTTGTTTTTCATGAAAGCTTAGGCATTCCTTTTCCGAAAAAGCGTCATAAGCATTGATAGGAATTACACAAAGAAATTAGGAGACGGCAGTGCCGTGTCCCTACCCAATATAATATTGTAGGGAGATGGCATTGCCGTCTCCTCTACCATTGCGGTGCAACCGGAATTGAGATCAAACCGCAGTCAAAACTTGCTCTCTCAATTTCCCAATCACCTCATTCACACCACCGGAATTCAAACGGTAACTCAAAGGATGACCAATCAAATAAGCCGAACTTTCAAACAAAACATCAATCTCGATTAAACCATTTTCCTGCAAAGTTTTGCCCGTCGCAACCAAGTCCACAATTGCTTCCGACATTCCCGTAATCGGCCCCAATTCCACAGAACCGTAAAGTGGCACAATCTCCACTGGTAAATTCAAATTGTGAAAATATTCCCGCGCACAGTTGACGAATTTAGAAGCAACTCTACCATGAGGTGGCAAATCCACACTTCTACGGTAAGAACTAGACTCTTTCACCGCCACCGACAGCCGACATTCACCAAATTTTAAATCTATTAAGCTGGCAACTTTCGGTTGTTTTTCCCGCAAAACATCATAGCCAGCAATCCCTAAATCAGCTTGACCATATTCGACATAAACCGGCACATCATGGGTTCTGACTAGCAAAGCTTTGGCAGTTCCAGTAGGGTCATAAATCTGAAGTTGGCGGTTAGATGAATCCAAAAAAGCACTGAAGTCTAATCCAACAGATTTAAACAGCCGAATGCTATCTGCTAACAGTCCACCTTTGGGAAGTGCTACGGTAATCATAAAAATACTCGGTAAGTGGGAAACTCTGAGTCTTTAGAGCTGAGAGGGAAACGACTTTTTCCTAGACTACAATAGCACAAATTGCTCCAATCTAAAATCTAAAATCAGAATGCGAATTCTTTTAGTTGATGATGAAGTTGAGTTGACTGACCCTTTGAGTCGAGTTTTAACCCGCGAAGGTTATATGGTTGATGTGGCTTTTGACGGCGCAACTGGTAGTAATTTAGCAATTCAAGGCAATTACGATTTGCTAATTTTGGATTGGATGTTACCGAAACAAACGGGATTGGCAATTTGTCAAGAATTGCGATCGCAAGGACGGAATACACCAGTCCTATTTCTCACCGCCAAAGATACTCTAGATGACCGCGTACAAGGGCTAGATGCGGGTGCAGACGACTATTTGGTCAAACCCTTTGAATTGCGAGAATTGCTAGCCAGAGTCCGCGCATTGCTGCGACGCCCCCCTACTTTTGATGCGGATGTGGCTGTGGGAAGGTTGCAAGTTGGTGATTTGCAACTAGATTATGAAAATCAGTTGGCTTATCGGCGCGATCGCACTATTGACTTATCCGAAAAAGAATGTCAGTTGTTAGAATATTTAATGCGTCATCCCGGTCAATTGCTGACCCATGAACAAATCCACCAATATTTGTGGAGTGAAACCGAAAAACCCAGCAGCAATGTGTTAGCAGCTCAAATTCGGCTGCTACGTCGCAAAATCGAAGCCCCTCGCGAATCGGTGCTGATTCACACAGTTTATGGCAGAGGTTATCGATTTGGAGAAGGGAGTTGAAAATAGGATTAATATATCAAATCATGTGGCATAGAAATTAATATTACCCACAGTACAACCAATAGTCCGGCAGGGGTTGAAACCCCTGCCTCAAAGTGAAAGTCCTCTCAAGAGGACTGAAGAGAATAATTTTCAACTCATTAGTCCTCTTTTAGAGGACTTTAGCTATTAGACAGGGGTTTCAACCCAGGGTTGTTTCATTCTCGGGTGCGATCGGCAAAAGTAAAAGCGATCGCGCTATCTGATCAGATTTTTAGCGACCGC
>REAP01000108.1 GCA_004294385.1 Oscillatoriales cyanobacterium
AGGACTTTAGCTATTAGACAGGGGTTTTAACCCCTGTCGGACTCGCGGGCTCACTAACAGACTTGGCGGGCTGACAGCTTAAGTTGACACCAATGGGCATTGCCGTCTCCTCATTTCTTAAACAGCAACTTTTCCCCTAACCTGCATCACAAAATTTGACAACATTTGCAATCCCGTACTCGAAGACTTTTCCGGGTGAAATTGTACAGCCATCAGATTGTCTTTAGCTATCGCCGCCGTCACATTTTGACTACCATGAGTTACCATTGCCGATCGCACTTTTGGATCAACAGGATCGACATAATAAGAATGCACAAAATAAACCCAAGGTTCAGCAGGTAAATTTTGCCACAGCGCCAAATCCTGAGCAAATTGCAACTGATTCCATCCCATGTGCGGAATCGTCAACCCAGGTTCCGAACGAAACCGTCGCACAGTACCAGGAATCACTCCCAGTCCAGGTTCTACCCCTTCTTCGGAACTTTCAAACAGGATTTGTAAACCCAAACAAATACCTAAAAAAGGTTTCCCCGATGCGATCGCATTTTTGATCGGTTCTATCAAATTGCGCGATCGTAAATTCTGCATCGCCGGGTCAAAAGAACCCACACCCGGCAAAACCACAGCATCAGCCTGCTCAATTATCGCCGGAGAATCCGTAATTTTTGGCACTGCACCCACATTTTCCAAGCCTTTACAGACCGAGTGCAGATTGCCCATGTCATAGTCCACTACTGCAATGACAGACATTGACTTACTTGCCTTATATTATCAATATGACTATTATTGCATATAATGAGTCAGTTGTTATTTGTTATTTGTTATTTGTTATTTGTTATTGGTTATTGGTTATTTGTTATTTGTTATTAGTTATTTGTTACCTCCAATGCCCAATTCCCAATTCCCCATTCCCCATTCCCAATTCCCCATTCCCAATTCCCAATTCCCCATTCCCCAAAATATTTATCATGCCCAAATTTTTATTAACGTCATTTGACACTTGGCAACCCCATCAAAAATCCAACTCTTCTGACGACTTATTAGCCAGAATTTCCCAGATAAAATCTTTTCCTTACTCGCTCACTTTTTTGCGGAAATTGCCCGTTGATGCTGAACGTGCACCGAATTTGGCGATCGCCCAAATCAACAAACTTCAACCAGACACCATCATCTGCTGTGGCATGGCAGAAAGTAGGCAAAAATTAACCGTAGAATCCTGCGCTTGCTGCGACAACAACATTCTCAAAACAGCAGTTAATCTCGCACATCTCATTGCTGATTTACCCACAATCAAAATTAGCAATGATGCCGGAAAATTTGTTTGTGAATCCCTTTATTACGCAGTTTTAAAACACCTTGCCGAGTCTCAAATTAGCGCCAAATGTATTTTCGTACACGTACCAATTTTGACAGCAGAAAATGCCGACCAAATTGTCGCAGATTTTTCATTGGTTATACGCCGCCTGGCTAGAGATGAAACTAACAAGTGAAAAAAGAAGGAGAAGGGAAGAATAGTTTTGATTGGTAGGTAAAAATCCCCACAGTTACTTATAACTCACATCTTGCACCATTCGCAATTAGCTGTAGGGGCGGGCGATGCCCTGAGCCCTTCGACTACGCTCAGGATAAACTCCGTCGAAGGGTTCACCAACAATCAAAAAGGTTGCAAACAGGTTAAATAAACCCGCCCTCCCCCGCTTCTTCCTTCTTCCTTCTTCCTTCTTCCTTCTTCCTTCTTCCTTCGTTCTAGCCGCCGTAATTCCAGCCAGTGCTTTCTAACAGCAAAGGTTCACCCTCCCGGTGAATACCGGCACCAAGAACTTCACCGACATACACCGTATGATCGCCGTGTTCCACCGCACCAACAACCTTGCATTCCACATAACCTAGAGTATCCGAAATAATCGGACAACCAGTTTCAGGCCCGGTATAAAATTCTACATCCTCAAATTTATTACCAACTCGGCGCTGCTGTTTAAAGAATTTCATAGCTAACTCTTTTTGTCCCGCTTCCAGAAAACTCAAAGCAAAGACACCGCTAGCTTTAATCATGGCGTGAGACTTGGAGTCTTGCTTGACGCAGTTCACCACCAAGGGAGGGGTAAAGGAAGATTGCATCACCCAGCTAGCGGTGAATCCGTTGACTTCCTCGCCGTCTTTGACACCGCAGATGTATAGTCCATGAGGGATTTTGCGGAGGATGGTCTTTTTCGCTTGTTCGTCTAGCACGGGCTTACCTGTTCGATCAATAACTCTACACCGCCCAGTTTAGCTTTTGGAGGGCCCACAAACCAACTGTCTTAAGTGCGATCGGCAATATTGCCTTTTTCTCTTCTTTCTTTAACTTCGCGCTCTTCGCGTCTTCGCGGTTCGTTAAATAGGCATTCTTTAAGCGCGAAGAAGGTAAGTTTTAACTCAAAACTCACAACTCCAAACTATTATGAAACCCCATACTTTTTAAACCAATCTTGCAGCCGCTTCCAAGCATCATTGGCTTCTTTTTCCCGGTAAGTCGGGCGATAGTCGGCATTGAAACCGTGGGGGGTATCTGGATAAAGGATGATTTCCGAACCACTACTGCCAGTTTTGAGAACTTGCTGCATTTTCTCGACTGTATCATTGGGAATTAACTCGTCTTTGCCACCGTAAAGCCCCAATACAGGCACTTGTAAAGTTGGTGCAAGGTCGATCGCACCTTTCGGAGTCAAAGCCGTAGAATCGCCAACCAAACGCCCGTACCAAGCCACTCCTGCTTTAACTTTTGGGTTATGTGCCGCGTACAGCCAAACAATTCTGCCTCCCCAGCAAAATCCTGTAATTCCCAACTTATTTATATTGCCTTTTCCTGACTTTTGTACCCAATCTACCGTAGCATCCAAGTCGGACATAACTTGAGAATCGGGAACTTTCGAGACAACTTTACTGATAATTTCTTGAATGTCGGTGATTTTAGAAACATCGCCTTGACGAGCAAACATTTGTGGGGCGATCGCTAAATAACCTAATTTAGCAAAACGGCGACAAATGTCTTGAATGTGTGCATGAACTCCGAAGATTTCTTGAATTACCAGAACCACTGGAAAATTGCTACCATTAGCAGGCATTGCTCTGTAGGCTGGAATTTCCCCATCTTTGACAGGAATCTTGACTTCACCTGCTACTAAACCGTTAGTATCTGTAGTAATAGTTGCCGCAGCAATAGGATGAACTGCTAGGGCAAATCCGGCGGTTAATGCGGTGACAGCGATAAATTGTCTGCGAGTTAAGTCTTTCATATTTTTTTGGGGAATGGGGTATGGGGCATGGGGCATTGGGCATTGGGCAGCAACAAATAACCAATAACCAATAACCAATAACAAATAACCAATAACTACTGACGAAACAGCCGATCGTGCTCTGGATGATACAAGCGCGATCGCCCTTCAACCTCATTTCCCAACGCCGGACTAATTACATACATAGTCGTTCTAATCAAATTATTTTCGCGGGTAGCAACAGCCATTTTGTCAAGAGGAACCAGCAAAATCTTTTCATCAGGCCAACCCAACCGATAACAAATCGCCACAGGCAAATCGGCTGGGTAATGTTCCATCAATTTAGCTTGAGCCTGTTCCACATGGCGAGCACTCAAATACAAGCACAAACTCGCTTGATGAGCCGCTAAACTCGCCAATTCTTCCCGTTCCGGCACTTCAGTTCTGCCGCTAATTCGGGTTAGAATAATTGTCTGCACAATTCCCGGCACTGTCAACTCAATTTTCAGTTTAGCAGCCGCCAATTGGAAAGCACTAATTCCCGGTATCACCTCAAAATCAATTCCCGCAGCGGCCAAACCTTGCATTTGTTCACCGACAGCCCCGTAGAGACAGGGATCGCCTGAATGGAGGCGAACGACGCTTTTGCGATCGCGCACCCGTTCCACCATCAAAGGTACAATCTCTTCCAGCGTCTTATCCGCAGTCTGGATAACTTCAGCATCCGCGCGCACCCCCTGCAAAATTTGCTCAGGTACTAACGAATCAGCAAACAATATCACATCGGCCACAGCCAGTAATTTTTGAGCCTTCACGGTCAATAAATCCGGGTCTCCTGGGCCTGCACCCACAATGTATACCCCTGGCATCAAGGATTTAGGCTTTGTTAAACTCATGACTACTAAAAAATTTGCTAAATTTGCCCGCTTTTCCTGATGCACCTCTTTCGGCTAGAACAAAGGGATGGTAGATGCACCCTGGTTTGAACCCTAGAGATTAATCTCTGGGGTTTTTTATTGATCTTCAGGAGACTGCTGAGGGAGTTCTGCCCGATCGCATTTAGGGGAAACAACATCAGGCAAAGCGCGATCAAAGTAATAAAGCCAAGCCAATCCACCCAAACCTAAAACAATCCCAGTCAAGCTTACCATCTGTGCAGTCCGCAGCGGCCCGAACATCAAACTGTCAGTTCGCAACCCTTCAATCCAGACTCTACCGGAACTGTAAGCTGTCAAATAAACCAAAAATAAACTACCGATTTTCAAGCGAATCTTACCCTGCAAATCACGGAAAAACAAAGTCAGTAGCAACCCAAATACTGTCAAATTCCACAGCGATTCGTAGAGAAATGTGGGATGAAAATATTCAAAATTCACGTATTCCTGCGGGCGATGTTCCACGGGAATATACAGTTTCCAAGGTAAATCTGTCGGACGGCCAAAAGCTTCGGAGTTAAAGAAATTTCCCCAGCGTCCGATTGCTTGACCAAGAATTGCCGAAGGCGCGATTAAATCTGCCAATTTCCAAAAAGAAACTTGGCAGATTTTCGCAAAAATTAAAGCAGCCATCGCGCCGCCCAACATCGCCCCATGAATCGCAATTCCGCCTTTCCAAATCGCAATCAGATCCTCTGGGCGCTGGGCATATTGCTGCCACTCGAAAGCAACATAATAAATTCTGGCACAAGGAATAGCGCCCACAACTAGCCAGATTGCCAAGTCGCCCAGCAAGTCAGGGTTGACGCGACGCTTGGCGGCTAAATATTGGGAAAGACTGACCCCAATCAAGACGGCAGAAGCAATCAGCAAACCGTACCAGCGGACAGCTATCGGGCCGAGTTGAAAGATAATCGGGCCGGGAGATGTAAATTGAAACCCTAGGGGCAGCGTGAGAATATTTAGCACCATGAAATTTGCATTAATTTTTGTGGAAAGCAGTTAAATGTACATACCCTTGAACAAACTACAGAGTTTATTTTAGGTGGCTGTGGTCATTTAGACACAATTTTTCGTGAATTTATCCAAAAATTAACTTTTAAGGCTGATACTAACAATCATTTTATTGGGTAAGAGCGTCTCTACTTCAACAACCTGAAATACGCAAAATACTCAAAGCCACAGCCTCTGCCACCTTAATCCCATCAATCCCCGCCGACAAGATTCCACCCGCATATCCTGCACCTTCCCCAGCCGGATAAAGACCTTCTGTATTCAAACTCTGATAATCATCCTTGCGTTTAATCCGAATTGGCGAAGAAGTCCGCGTTTCCACCCCAGTCAAAACCGCATCATCCATCGCAAATCCCTTGATTTGTTTGTCAAAAGCCGGAAGTGCTTCGCGGATAGCCTCGATCGCATAATCCGGCAAACTCTCACTCAAATCAGTCAAACAAACTCCCGGAGTATAAGACGGCTGAACACCCCCTAATACTGTCGATGGTCGATTTGCCAAAAAATCTCCCACAAGCTGTCCAGGGGCGTTGTAAGTGCCACCTCCTAACTCAAATGCCCGTTCTTCTAGGCGACGTTGAAACTCAATTCCCGCCAAAGGATGACCAGGATAATCTTCCGGCGTAATTCCCACCACAATTCCGCTGTTAGCATTGCGTTCATTCCGAGAATATTGACTCATCCCATTAGTAACAAGTCGCCCCGGTTCTGAAGCTGCCGCCACCACCAATCCACCGGGACACATACAGAAACTATAGACAGAACGACCATTTTGGCAATGGTGAACCAGTTTGTAATCGGCGGCGCCCAAAAGTTTATGGCTGGGCCGATCGCCAAAACGACAGCGATCGATCGTACTTTGGGGATGTTCCACCCGAAAACCAATGGAAAACGGTTTAGCCTCGATGTAAACCCCGCGCGAAAACAACATTTCAAAAGTATCGCGGGCGCTATGTCCCACCGCCAAAACTATATAATTACTAGCAATATATTCTCCACTGGCGAGGGTAACTCCCTGCACTTTACCATTTTCGATCTCAATATCTGCCACACGACTTTGAAACCGAATTTCACCGCCCAAAGATTCAATTTGGGCACGGATACTTTGGACAATTCCCACCAGTTTGAAAGTGCCGATATGCGGTTTATTGATATATAAAATTTCCGGTGAAGCACCCGCATTCACAAGCTCCGTCAACACCTTGCGTCCATAATGTTGAGTGTCTTTAACTTGGCTATAGAGTTTCCCATCAGAAAAAGTACCCGCACCACCTTCCCCAAACTGGGCGTTTGATTCTGGATTAAATTCGGCTTTATTCTTCCAAAATCCAAAAGTATCAACCGTGCGATCGCGCACCGCTTTGCCACGTTCTAACAGGATGGGCCGAAACCCCATTTGTGCTAGCATCAGCCCTGCAAACATCCCACAAGGCCCTGTGCCAATCACAATGGGCTGAATCGTCGAATTTCTCGGAGCTGCGGCTACATAGCGATAACTCATGTCTGGTGTGACGATTACATGAGGATCTTTTTTGACGCGCGCCAGAATTTGCTTTTCCTGTGTCGTCTCCACATCCAGAATATAGACAAGCAGGATTTCTGATTTTCTGCGAGCATCATAGCTGCGCTTGAAGATGGAATAGCCGATCAATTCTTCGGGGGGAATTTGCAGCTTTTTCAGAATCGCAGTCGCGATCGCATCCACTGGATGATCGAGAGGAAGTTTTATTTCAGTTACTCTTAACATATAGGGGAAGGAAGTTTGGCAACGGATTTTGTAACGGATTTAACGGATGTCACGGATGTCACGGATGTCAGGAAGAAGGAAGAAGGCTCTTCGACATTGGTCGAGCGACTTTAGATTTTAGATTAGAGAGACGTTATAATAAACAAAAAATTAAGTTTTGTAAAGACCCTTGACTGCAACACTCACACCCAAAAACAGCCTCACCTGGCACGCTCTCAACCCCCTGTGGCAAGGAGCAGAAGACGCAGTACAGAAGGGTTTACCCCACACCAAGCTAGCACCAGCATGGCAAATACTGCTCCTAGGCGACGGTTCCCCCACTCGTCACCTACAACTGCTGACGAGGGAACCTACAGAAGTAGATGTCATCGATATGTCCTTAGTGGGTGCAGATGCAGACGGCGCGCCGGAACAGATTGTCGTGGTTCCGGGGCCGCACCTGCGCCGACAAGTGTGGCTGCGGACTGCTTCTGGACAGCGTTTGGCCTATGCAGCTTCTTGGTGGGAAGCGAGTCATGTAGATGAATATTTGCAAAATAAATCTTTGCCAATTTGGGCAAGTTTAGCACGACTGCGGACTGAATTGTATCGCGATGTGCAAGGCATTTATTTGGGTAATTCGGCCGCTTTGGAATCAGCGTTTGGACAGCCGGGGCCTTTTTGGGGGCGACACTATTTGTTTTGGCATCATGGTAAGCCGCTAACACTGATTTATGAGGTGTTTTCTCCTTATTTAACAAAGTATTTGGGGCCGATGCAATTGGATGTTGATTAATATCAATTCCGGTTGCACCGGAATAATGTTGATTGTTATAGCAAACGCCAAGATGGTTAGGATCATTCCGGTCACTGAGCGTAGTCGAAGTGTAGACTTGGACTACGCTCAGTGCATCAAAATAACCAATAACCCTTCGACTTCGCTCAGGGTACGCAAATAACGAATAACCCTTCGACTACGCTCAGGGTACGCCAATAACTAATAACCCTTCGACTACGCTCAGGGTACGCCAATAACTAATAACTAACAACTGGAATCTTAATTATAAATTCAGTGCCTTTCCCCACATCAGAAATACAATTGATTTCACCTTGATGTTTTTCGACAATGATTGAATGGGAAATCGCCAAACCCAGCCCAGTCCCCGAACCGATCGCCTTTGTAGTATAGAATGGGTCAAATATCCGCTGTTTGACTGCATCTGTCATCCCTGTACCGTTGTCCGAAATTGCGATCGCGGCAAAATCACCTTCTACCTCTGTACGAATGCCGATGATGCCCGGATTTTCCATGTTTTCCGCTAAAGCATCAATCGCATTAGCAATCATATTCATAAACACCTGATTTAACAGTCCGGCGTAGCACTCCACCAGCGGTAATTCTCCGTATTCTTTGACAACTTGAATGATTGGGCGATGATACTCCGTACCCGCTATGCTAACGGACTGAGCTTTCAGTCGGTGTTCTAAAATCATCAAAGTGCTGTCAATACCTTCGTGAAGATTAACACTCTTCATCTCAGATTCATCAAGGCGAGAGAAATTCCGCAAACTCCTTACGATATCCCGAATCCGAGTCGCTCCCACCTTCATCGAAGACAGCATTTTTGGCAAGTCATCTAGCAAGAAATTTAGATCTAACGCATCGATTTCTGACTGAATTGCTGGCGATGTTTCTGGGAATTCATCTCGGTACATTTGCAGTAGTTTCATGAGAGTTGTGGTATATTCTTCTGTATAGGTAAGATTACCAAAAATAAAGCTGACTGGGTTATTGATCTCGTGAGCAATTCCTGCTACCATCTGACCGAGACTGGACATTTTTTCGGCTTGAACGAGCTGAGTTTGAGCTTTTTGGAGTTCACATAGAGTCACTTCTATTTTAGTTGCTTGTGCTTGTGCTATCCGTGCTGAATCAAGACTTTGAGTGTAGAGTTCCGATTGGTTAATCGCAATAGTTAATTGATTCCCGACTGCTATTAAAAGTTCCACTTCATAGTCATCACTCCAGTGCCGTGATGTGCCGCAAGTAGCGCAGGAAATCAGACCAATTTGACCCGACTGTGTTTGAAGGGGAATGTTAATCATAGAACTGAATCCTAAAGATCTGAAAAAATCCCGTTCTACGCGATCGGTAATAGTCTCAAAATCATCGATCCGAATTATTTCCAAATTGGCAATATGTGCAGCATGAGAACGAGTCGCATCGGTAGGGTACAAACCTAAGAGCGATGGCAAATCAGCATTTTTTGCCTCGTATGTCACATTCCAAACAGGCGGTGAAGCGTCGGCTTGACACCAAATAAATAGACAACGATCGAGTTGCAGCAACTCCCGAATCTGATGCACCGTAGTTACCAAAATAGTATCCAAATCGAGAGAAGCGCGGATATTGTTTGCTAAGTGATTCAGCAGCGCTTCCTGCTCGGCTAATTTGCGGAATCGCACTTCGGAGTCTTGCAATCTTCTTTGAGATTTTTTTTGCTCCGTCACATCCAAACCCAAGCCGACTAAGCCGATCGCATTGCCCGAATCATCTTTGACCTGAGCTTTAATTGTCTCTAAATAGTGATATTCACCATCAGCGAGTTGCAGCAATTCCTCATCATGATGGGGAGTATCTTGACTCCATGCTTGCGCGTCAGATGCTATGCAATTAGCAGATGCTTCTAATCCCAAAACTTCGGAATAGTGAGATGCTGCTAAAAAACTCGATTCGGGAATACCAACATCTTGGCAGAAAGTTTTGTTAACTAATAACATCCGCCCGCTAGCATTTGTCATCCACACCCAGATTGGAGCATTGTCAATAATGCTTCTCAAAGTTTGCTGTTGTGTGGCGAGAGCAACTTCTGTTTGTTTGCGCTTAATACCCAGGGCGATCACATCCGCTATGGACGCCAAAGCAATCAACGTTGATTCGTTCAACTCCTGGCGAGCAAACATCGCGATTACTCCCACCAACTGATTGTCTACAATTAGCGGATATCCCGCAAAAGCCGCCATTCCCTCCCGCGTCGCCCATTCTTTGTCGCTGACACGGGGATCTTCTAGAACATGATTAGTCAAGTGAGGTTGTCGATCTTTAGCTATTAAACCAATCTTAAACTCGCCGACAGCAACGCGACTGTGAGCGCCGTCAATGTGAGTGTACATCCCCGAACTGGCTTGGAGATCCAAGATATTTCCCTCTTCATTCAGCGTCCAAATCCGAGCAAATGCAGCATCCAAATGGCGCACAACTGAATCGCAGCAGTTTTGTAAAGTTGCAGACAAAGTGTGGTTTTGAGTCAGAGCAATTCCCACATCTGCGGTGAATACAGAAAGTTTTAATTGTTCTGCTAAAGCTTGTTCGGCTTTTTTGCGCTGTGTAATATCCACTGCACTACCAACAATTCGACAAATTTTCCCAGATTCGTCTCGCAGCGGAGTCAGAGTTGTGATTGACCACACTTCTGTAGTGTCATAAATAACAGATTCTTCGTAGGAAAGTGAGCTATTTTTGAGCAGACATTCTCTTAATTTAGCCTGGAAAAACGCTGCGGTAGGCTCTGGAAAAAGTTCTTCTGGAGTTTTGCCACACCCGGACTCGCTGCTCGTGTTACCGAGTAACTCTGCTGCTCGATTCCAGCCGGCGTAGCGAAACTCTCCGTCTGCGCCGACATCTAGTACGAAAATGCTGTAGTCCACACTGTCATAGATGCTGTTCAAAAATTCTTTTTGTTGCAACAGCTCTGCTTCGGCGCGCTTTCTAGGGGTAATGTCAGCGTGTACTCCCACCCACTCGCGAATGCTACCGTCGGCGTTCAATATTGGCAAAGCGCGCACGCTCATGTATCTGTACTCGCCGTCGTATCTACGCAAGCGGTGATCTATTTGGTATAAACTGCGGTTGGTAGTTGCTTCAGACCACAGCCGCGCTGTATGCTCTCTGTCGTCTGGATGGATATCATTCAGCCATCCCCATCCTTTCATTTCGTCGTAGGTTCTGCCAGTAAATATACTCCATCCGGGCTGTTCGTTGACGACTTCGCCGTTGGCATTGGTATCCCAAGTAATTTGGGAAGTCGCTTGAATTAAACAGCGGTATTTTGCTTCACTTTGTTGTATAGCAATTTCGGTAAGTTTGCGATCGCTAATATCACAAATAGTGCCGATAATTCTCACTGGAGCATTATTTTTATCTCGTTCTATGACTTTCCCCCGTGCGAATATCCATTTGAATTCACCGGATTTAGTTAACATTCGATACTCAACACTGTAGCTACTATCAGGATGGGCAAAATAGGCGTTTAATTTCTCATTTAAGATTGGTATATCGTCGGGATGAATTATTTTTCCTAAACCGATCGCACTTTGCTCTAGTTCCGTAGGTTCGTAACCCAACAAGGCACTGTATTCTGGGCTGCAATAGATTTCATTAGTAACTAAATTCCAATCCCAGATTCCGCTATCGGAACCCCACAAGGCTAGCTGTAACCGTTGTTCACTCTGGCGCAGGGCAGTTTCTGCTTGTTTGCGATCGGTAATGTCGCGGCCAATAGCATAGATCAGTTTTTCCCCCTCGAAAGGACAAGCATTCCAAACCAGCCACTTGTAAGCACCGTCTTTGCGCCGCCAGCGATTTTCAAAGGAAATGGTCGGATTACCGGCAGTAACACTTTCGGCTTCTTTTAAGGTAGTTTCGCGATCGTGTGGATGCACAAATTTAATGAAGGGTTGACCTAGCATTTCGGCGGGGGAATAGCCGAGGATTTTTTCGACTGCGGGGTTGATGCGTTTAAAATGACCGTCGAAACCAACAATGCACAGTATATCTGGTGAGATCGTAAAGAAGCGATCGCCCTCGTCTGGTGTGCTAGATTTGCGATCGTTACCGGTAGCAGCATTCCACCGCGCCGATACCGCCACAAGCACAGTAGTTGCTACTCCCAAAATTGCCATTACCAGCTTGATTCCGTAGAAATCATCGCCGTTAGTTGCTCCCCAAAACCAGTTGCATAAAAACAGCAGAATTATCAGAGATAAAAATAAACTACTTGGTATGCTTTTAGCTATATTGAAGTTTTTTAAGGCTGAAATTCTGGCTGACAAATGTCGTTTCTTATGCACTGATGACATGAACTTATTTGTTATTTTTAACATTGCTGGTATTTCAAGTAAATTTCTCATTTTTATATTTCATTGATTTACTCTTTTCTTGCTCGTAAACTCCTGATTAAGATGTTTGAATACTACTGTATATAGCAGTTATAGCAACCGCCAAGACGGTTAGGAAACTTCTGGTCATTGAGCCCTTGAAATGTCCGCTTTGTGAGTGCATTTCGACTCGGCTCAATGACCTCAGCGCCTTGGCGACTGCTATATCAAAAAAGTGAGGTATACCCTATGCCCCATTGGTGTCAACTTAAGGTAAAACCAATAGTCCGCCAGGGGTTAAAACCCCTGGCTAATAGCAAAAGTCCTCGATCGAGGACTAATGAGTTGATCA
>REAP01000013.1 GCA_004294385.1 Oscillatoriales cyanobacterium
AATCTAAGTGGAATCAGTAGCGGCGATTTGAAAGCGCCTTTGAAGCTCAGGTTTTGGGCTATTCAAGAATCTCAGTGGCTTTAGCCCTGAGAGTTTCAACCCTATAACGTTTATGCTCTTGCTTCAGCTTATACTGTGCTTTGGACAATATCTATCGGTAGTGATGCCGATCGCCTAGTATGAGAAATAAATGACAAACGGACAAAACGGGCAAAACGGACAAAAGAAAAAATTAGAAACTCAACTCTGGAATATTGCCGACTCGCTACGGGGCAAGATGAATGCCGATGAGTTTCGCGATTACTGCTTAGGGTTTATTTTTTATAAATACCTGTCCGAGCGGCAGTATCTGTATGCTAATGCAATATTGGCTGAGGATGGGATTGATTTTCTAGAGCTTGATGAATCGTCAGCAGAAGGGCAGGAATATTTAGAGGCAATCAAAGAGGAGTCGATCGCACAGTTGGGGTATTTTCTGAAGCCGTCGGAGTTGTTTGGGGCTTTGGCAAAGCGGGCTTTGGGGAATAAGGCGGAGGAGGAAGAGATTAGTGATGAGGAGTTGGAAGCGAGTTCCATTTTTATTTTGGACGATCTGACTCAGGTGCTCAATAGCATTGAGCGATCGACAATGGGGAAGGAGAGTGAGGAGGATTTCGACCATTTGTTTGAGGATTTGGATCTGACTTCGACAAAGTTGGGGCGGACTCCGAAGGCGAAGAATGCCCTGATTGCGAAGATTTTGGTGCATTTGAATAAAATTGATTTTCGGTTAGATGATAGCGAGAGTGATGTGCTGGGGGATGCCTACGAGTATTTGATTGGGCAGTTTGCGAGTGGGGCGGGGAAGAAGGCGGGGGAGTTTTATACGCCGCAGCAGGTTTCTAAGGTATTGGCGAAGATTGTGACGACGGGGAAGACTCGGCTGAAATCGGTGTACGATCCGACTTGTGGATCGGGTTCGTTGCTGTTGCGGGTGGCGCGCGAGGTGGATGAGGTTGGGGATTTTTACGGGCAGGAGATGAACCGAACAACCTATAACTTGGCGCGGATGAATATGATTTTGCATGGGGTGCATTATCGGAATTTTGATTTGCGGCAGGAGGATACGCTGGAACATCCGCAGCATGAGGGAATGCGGTTTGAGGCTGTTGTTGCGAATCCGCCGTTTTCGTCGCATTGGAGTGCGAATAAGCTGTTTGAGTCGGACGATCGCTTTAGTCAGTATGGGCGGTTAGCGCCGAGTTCTAAGGCGGATTTTGCGTTTGTGCAGCATATGCTGCATCATTTGGATGACAGTGGAACGATGGCGGTGGTGTTGCCCCACGGGGTTTTGTTTCGGGGTGCGGCGGAGGGGCATATTCGGCGGTATTTGATCGAGGAGCGCAATTGGTTGGATGCGGTGATTGGGTTGCCTGCAAATATTTTTTATGGTACGAGTATTCCGACTTGTATTCTGGTTTTGAAGAAGTGTCGGGAGCATCCAGAAGATATTTTGTTTGTGGATGCGAGTGCTCATTTTGAGAAGGCGAAGAATCAGAATTTTTTGCGGGATGAGGATGTTGATAAGATTGTGGCGACTTATCGCGATCGGCTACAAGAAGACAAATATAGTTATTGTGCACCGTTGTCGGAGGTTGCGGAGAATGATTTTAATTTGAATATTCCGCGTTATGTGGATACGTTTGAGGAGGAGGAGGAGATTGATTTACAGATAGTTACTCAAAGTCTTACTCAATTTCAGAAAAACATGGAGTCTGCCGATAGAGAAATCCGTAGGTTCTGTGATGAGTTAGATTTGCCTTTCCCAAATGGTTGCAATCTTCACTTGTTGCAAACCTATAAACGGGGCGTAATGCAGAAACTCTTTTCGCAACAAATTCGGTTTAAGTGCGATGATGGGCATCCATTTCCTGATTGGGAGAAGAAGAAGTTAGGGCAATTATTGACTATTCGTTATGGTAAAGATCATAAGGATTTAGAAGACGGCAATTATCCAGTTTTAGGAACTGGCGGAATAATGCGTTATGTCAATTCATATTTGTATGATAAACCTTCTATTTTAATTGGCAGAAAAGGAACAATAGATAAACCTCAATTTGTCACATATCCTTTTTGGACAGTAGATACTCTTTTTTATTCTGAAATTAGCCCTGACTTAATCCCATACTTTCTATTTTTAGTAGTTCAATCTATCAACTGGCAAAAATATAATGAAGCGACAGGAGTGCCAAGTTTAAATACATCATCAATCAACAATGTAAAAGTAATCATTCCGCCTGACAAAAAAGAACAAGAAAAAATAGCTGATTTTTTGACGGCGATCGATAAAAAGCTTGAAGCCGTTGCCAAGCAAATCAATTTAACCGAACAATTCAAAAAAGGCTTACTACAAAAAATGTTTGTATAGCTTGTTAAAATAGTACCAAAACCAGCTAAGGAGTGATTTCCCATGATCGCAACTAAAGAAAACTTCCCTCAAATGACCCCAGGAGAATACTTTGCATGGGAAGAAAAGCAACTAGAAAAACACGAACTGATCGACGGTCAAGTCTACGCCATGAGCGGCGGTAGCGTTAATCATAGCCGCATCGCAATTCGATTTGCGACTATGGTTGATACCCACTTAGATGCTAGTAGTTGCATAACAGGTAACTCAGACCTGAGAGTTAATATTGTTGGCACAAATAACTATATCTACCCCGATGTCAGTGCCACCTGCGACGATCGCGATAAAACCACAACCCAATACATTACCTATCCCTGCCTCATCGTTGAAGTTCTGTCTCCTAGCACTGAGACATACGACAGAAGCAGCAAATTTAGACTTTACCGCAAAAATCCAAACTTACAAGATTACTTATTAGTTAGTTCCACTAGCATTGAAATGGATTTGTATCACAAAAACGAATCAGGAGACTGGTTAATTATTAACTACCAAGAGGGCGACACCGTGAAACTCAAAAGCATTAATTTAAGCTTTGCGATCGAGCAAATTTATCGCAACCTCGATCTCACACCAGAAACAACACCCTAAAATTGAAAAAGCTTATACCAATTTAATGGGTCGTTGCATATATTTCGATCCCCCTAAATCCCCCTTAAGAAGGGGGACTTCGATCGGAATCTTCTCCCCCCCTTATTAAGGGGGGCTAGGGGGGATCAGATTCTATGCAGCTTCATAAAAAACTGGTATTACTGCAAAAAATGTTTGTGTAAATTGTTAAAATAGTACCAAAGCTAACCAAGGAGAAACCCATGCTAACTCTAGAAATGGCAATCCAAAAAATCCAACAGTTCCCTCCCGAACAACGCAATAAAGTGATTGAGTTTATTGAGTTCCTAGAATTTCAATCTCATCAAGCTGCTCCCACCCCAACCCAGTCCGAACCCGACTCAGAAGGAGCATTTTTCGAGCTAGCCGGAATCTGGGAAAACAAAGACATCACCGCCGCATCCCTCCGCGCCGAAGCCTGGAGAGAAACCAAGTAATGATCTTATGTGACACAAATGTACTTATAGAATTCTACAAAGGCAATCCCGCGATCGTCCAAGAGCTAGGACGGATCGGAGTGGCGCGACTGGCAATCAGCGTTATCACCCAAGCCGAACTCTACTACGGTGCGCTCAACAAAGCCGAATTACTCAGAATCCAAAAACACCTAAACCTACTGCACAACCTGCCGATCGATCGTCAAGTCTCTAGTCAGTTCATTCAACTCATGGCGCAATATTCCCTCAGTCATAAACTCACTATCCCCGATGCCCTGATTGCTGCTACCGCCCTAGTCAACGACCTAGAACTATACACACTCAATATCAAAGACTTTCGCTTTATTGAAAACCTCAGACTATATCATCCTTAGACCATGACCCAATCAGAACAACAACTCGAACAGAATCTGATCGATCGCCTGACGGGACTTGGCTACGAACCCGTCACCATCCGCAACGCCGCCGAACTCACCGCCAACCTCAAAACCCAACTCGAAAAACATAACAATACCCAACTCAGCCCCGAAGAATTTAAAGGAGTCCTCAACCACCTCGACAAAGGTAACATCTTCGATCGCGCCGATCGCCTCCGCGACAAAATGCAACTCCCCCGCGACGATGGCACCACCACTTACCTCGAATTCCTCAACACCGAACACTGGTGTCAAAATCAATACCAAGTCACCCACCAAATCGCCCAACAAGGCAGCTACAAAAACTGCTACGACGTAACCTTACTAATCAACGGTCTCCCCCTTGTCCAAATCGAACTCAAACGCCGAGGCTTAGAATTAAAAGAAGCCTTTAACCAAATTAACCGCTATCAAAGACATTCCTACAGCGCAGAATTTGGACTGTTTCAATATGTTCAAATATTCGTAATTTCTAACGGATTCAATACCCGCTACTACGCCAACAATCGCAAACAAGAATTCAAACAAACCTTCTATTGGGCCGACTCAGAAAATAATTTAATTACCCAACTCGACGACTTCGCTGCTGCCTTCCTGGAGAAATGCCACCTCTCCAAAATGATCTGCAAATACATCGTCCTGCACCAATCTGACAAAGTGCTGATGGTGCTGCGTCCCTACCAATATTACGCCGTCGAAGCCATCATTGAGCGCGTCAAAAACACCGACAAAGACGGCTATATCTGGCACACCACAGGCTCAGGCAAAACCCTCACCAGCTTCAAAGCCGCCCAAATCCTCACCGCACTCCCCAAAGTCCATAAAGTGCTGTTTGTCGTCGATCGCGCTGACCTCGACTACCAAACCAGCAAAGAATTCAACCACTTCAGCCCCGACTGCGTAGATACCACCGAGAGCACCAGAGAACTCGTCAATCAGATGACAGGCGACAGCAATCTCATCGTCACCACGATCCAAAAACTGAATAACGCCATCAGAAACCCGCGCCATGAATCCGTCATGGAACGCCTGCGGAATCAGCGTATCGTTTTTATCTTCGATGAATGTCACCGTTCCCAATTTGGCGAAACCCACAAAAATATTGTCAAATTCTTCCCCAACGCCCAAATGTTTGGCTTTACTGGCACACCCATCTTCGCCGACAACGCCGCCAGTAATGCCTATGGCAAACGTACCACCAAAGATTTATTCCAAGAGTGTCTGCATAGATATGTGATCACTAATGCGATCGCCGACGAAAACGTGCTTAAATTCTCCGTTGAATATTGGGGAAAAATCAAGCGCAAAGACGGCAGCCTGATCACCGAACCCAAACTCGATCGCGAATTCTTTGAAAACCCCGATCGCATTTCCCTAATCGTTGATTGGATTATCGACAACCACAACCGCAAAACCCACGGCAGAAAATTCTCTGCCATGCTCTGTGTCAACAGCGTCGATACCCTCATTACCTATTACGAAATCTTTAAAGCTAAACAAAAACAAGGCTTACACGATCTGCGCGTCATCACCATCTTTACCCCCGGCATTAACGAAGCCGACGACGAAGCCAATGGCCTGATTGGCGAACCGGATTTCAATATCGCCACCGATCCGAACTATATCCACAGCCGCGACAAACTCAAAGCATTCATCGCTGACTATAATCAACAGTACCAAACCCAACATTCTGCCAAAGATAGCACAGCCTTCTACACCTACTACAAAGATATCTCGAAACGGATGAAAGACCGCGATCGGGAAAATGCTCAGGATCGCGATCGTGCTGATATTCTGTTAGTTGTTAATATGTTTCTCACGGGCTTCGATGTCAAAAAGCTCAATACGCTCTACGTCGATAAAAACCTCCAATATCACGGACTGATTCAAGCCTATTCCCGCACCAACCGCATTTTGGGCGAACTCAAATCCCAAGGCAATATTGTTTGTTTCCGTAACCTCAAAGAAAACACTGATCGAGCCGTCGCGCTCTTCTCCGATACCAACGCCAAGGAAGAAATATTTATCGAACCCTATGAATACTACATTGACAAATTTAATGATGGTGTGCAAGAGCTGAGGGCGATCGCTGCTATCCCCAACGATGTCAATAAACTCATCGATGAAGACGACCAAATTGAATTCGTCAAAGCCTTTCGTAATCTGATCCGTGTACTAAACGTCAGCAAATCCTTCACCGAGTTTGATTTTGCTGCTCTCAACATGGACGAACAGACCTTTGAAGACTACAAGAGCAAGTATCTCGATATTTACGACAGAACGCGATCGGGCAATGAGGAGAAAAAGGATTCCATCATTGAAGAAGTTGATTTTGAACTAGAACTCATTCAACGTGATGAAATCAACGTTTCCTACATTCTCAAACTCCTAATGGAACTCCGACAAAATACCGAAACTACTGAGGAAGACTATCAGAAGAAAAAAGAGTTTATTCTTGATCTCGTTGGGCAAGAAGTCCAGTTGCGTAGTAAACGCGATCTGATTGAAAAATTCATTGACGAGCGGATGCCTACGCTTGAGTCAGAAGATTCGATCGCAACTGTATTTCAGAACTTCTGGAATCAAGAACGCAGTGAAGCCGTTCGCCAGTTATGCCTCAAGGAAAATCTAAAAGTCGAAGCTGTGAATCAAATGATCGCCGACTATAAATTTTCAGGTAAGGAACCATTAAGGGATACAGTGCTGAATGCTTGTAATGAAAAACCCAAACTATTAGAGCGCAAAAAAGTCTTCGATCGAGTCGTCTCGAAATTACTCGACATCATCAACAAGTTTGATGACGCTCTTGGTGAGTTTGAAGAATCATAAAATAGCCCTCAGAGCGATCGGCAAATCAGCGTCAACCGCTATTATCAGCATCGACTAACCAATTAATACCAGTTTTTTATGAGGCTGCATAGAATCCGATCCCCCCTAACCCCCCTTAATAAGGGGGGGACAAGATTCCGATCAAAGTCCCCCTTCTTAAGGGGAATTTAGGGGGATCGAGATATATGCAACGACCCATTAAATTGGTATAACCAGTCAAGAAGGATTGATCGGAAACTCGCCCCCACTCTCAACCTCGGCGGCAGTTGTAACTAAATCCAAAAACGCAAACACAGCCGGAATTAACAGCGCATCCCGCAACACAGCCACCCCAATTACCCTCTCAAAATCCTTTGGCAAACTGCAAATTTTTACCTTGGCTGGTATCGGTTCCGCCGCCAAACGTGGCAGAATTGCTGTACCCAAACCTTGCATTACCATACTGACAATAGTTGAATCTTCGCTGAGTTCGTAAGCGATATTTAAGGGAAACTCTGAAGTTGCCAAATACTTGCGAAGTGGTATCGAACAAGCTGTTTCTGGCGGCTGCAAAATCAGCGGATAAGCCGCTAATTCTTCCCAGGTAATCTTAGCATTTAGTAATTTGGCACTTGGTGGCAGTAATACAATATATTTATCTCGTAAAATTTCCCTTGTTTCAAATTCATTCGAGATGGGAAGAGAGACAAAGCCGATGTCTGCTTTGCCCGATCGCAAAGCTTCTTCCACAGCCTGGGTATAATAGACTTCGGTAATGCTGACAGCAATCTTGGGAAAGCGATCGCGAAATTTGGCTATAATACCAGGCAGGATATGAGTTGCGACACTCCGAAACGTAACTATCCGCACCTGGCCACCCTGCAAACCTTTTTCTAAATCCGCTTCTTTCAGCATCATTTCTAAGGCGCGGGCTATTTGATGTCCATGAATCAACACCCTTTCCCCCACTGGCGTCAGTTGAGCTCCATGTCGCCCCCGGTGAAATAGCTGCACTCCCAATTCTGATTCCAAAGAGGCGATGGCGTGGCTGACTGCTGACTGCGACAGTTCCAATTGCAAAGCGGCCCCGCTAAAATTTGCACAGTCTGCTACTGCTATCAAAGCCTGAATTTGAGAGAGTTTCATCCGCCGCGTATTGATTTCGTTCATAACTTTTTTGCCTGGAATGTCAATCTATCGATTTTATTCATGCAAGCTATGCAAGGAATGCTTTGATTGTTATTTTGCCAAGAGTTAAGGTGAATTTATCAGGTAACAGATTCATTTTCACAGGATTTATATATCAATTTTTTGTGGTAATTATGAGCAAATTTTTGACAATTTTAGCGTGGTGTATTTCCTGTTGAGTTTAACACGATTGAGGTGTTGGTTATGTCTACTTTTCAAAAGTTGCGTAAGTCCAAATTGTTGAGATTTGTTTGGATTGGCGATCGGGCTTTAACAACAAAAAAACAGCAAGGGCGATGGCTGGGAACACCGCAAGCTAGGCTCTTTTTAGTTATGAATCAAATTTGGCAGTTTTTGCTGTCTGCGGCGGCTGCCGAGAACGAACTGAGAATTTGGCAGACCTCAGATAACGATGGTAACACTTGGTGGCACGGTTGCGATCGGGCGACAGGTCGCTCTACCCGTGTGGTGACTGATGACGAAATGCGCGCTTGGATCGATCGGCATTATTACCAATAGTTGATTGCATATTGTTTGGAGTTGAGTTGATTTACAACTTTTTTAAATCAAGTGAAATACAGTGAATGCCCAATTCCCAATTCCCAATTCCCAATTCCCAAAAAGGAGATACTATGCTTCAAAGATACTCTGAGTTAGCAGCGCCAGATCGCATTATCCTGATGAAAGACGAGGTATATAAATTGCCTCAAACTCATCGAGAAATTCAAGTCTTGTCAGGAATTGCTTGGATCACGCTTGACGAACAGGACATCATCTTAGACCGTTCAGAAAAAACATTACTTCCATCCAGTAAAAACCCTGCTGTCATATCCGCACTCAACAATGTGCCACTGATTCTGGCAGTTTGGTGACACGAGAACAAAAAAAATTAGGACGGGAGTGCCCATAGGTGTCAACTTAAGGTCAAACCCAGTCAGAGACTACGGTTTTACTGTTAAGCCTAGATCCCCCCTAGCCCCCCTTAAGAAGGGGGGAACCGGAAATGGATCAAAGTCCCCCTTCTTAAGGGGGATTTAGGGGGATCTAGACTTGGCTATGAACAAGAGATACAAAGGCTTTCAGACTTAAGTTGACACCTATGGGGAGTGCCATTTCCCGACAAGATTATTTTGGGTAGGGAAGCGGCATTGCCGTGTCCTCTATGTCATAAGGAGTGCAACTGAGATCTTCCAGCATTCTCAATTAGCCTTTTATGAACAGGCAAGATGCCTATTCCACAAGAAAATAGAGTCTTTGTGGAATAGGTATCTTGCCATTGGTGTCAACTTAAGCCTGAAAGCCCGCCAAGTCTGTCTGTGAGCCCGCGAATCCTAAGCGGGGTTGAAACCCCTGTCTAATAGAAGACAGTCGGTTGAAACCGACGGTCGATTTGCCCCAAACCAATACATATCAACTAATTCTTCAGTCCTCTTTGAGAGGACTTTCGCTATGTGAGACTCGGTTTCAACCCCTGTCGGACTATTGGTTCTACCTTAAGTTGACACCAATGGTATCTTGCCTGTTGCTGACAATGGTGCCAAGATCTCAGGTGCAACCGGAATTGATATCAGAAGGTTGATTAACTGTAGCTACTGACAAGAAATGTGATAGATCAACCCCAAAGCGGTCTATCTTAAAAGTGATCACTTGGCTTTTGGAGGACTCGTTCGGTGCACTGTCGCTCTTACTACTTCAGCTATGTCGCAGCTACAAGTATTATCCTATCGCCCGCACTCACCGTACTGACAATCTCAGACGCATGGGCATTGGCCCCAATTATGGCCAGAGGTGTTCGTGTGGGCGATTCCCGACAGGATAGCTTCGGTTTACGTGCCCAAGCCACAGACTCCAAAACGCAAGCAGACTTACTCTTGGAAAAAGGAGTAAAAAATCACCGCCAAGGTTTGTTTCGAGAAGCAATCCAGGCTTTTGAACAAGCTTTGGCAATTCGTCAGCAATTGGGCGACAAACCGGGAATCGGAGAAACCCTCAACAATTTGGGGGAAGTTTACGGCGAAATGGGTTTACAGCCCAAAGCTTTGGAAGTTTTGCAGCAAGCTTTAGCCATCCACCGAGAAATCGGCGCAGGAAGTCGCACAGCGCGCACCCTGAATCTCATCGGTTTTGTGAACCGGGTTGCAGACAATTTTTCTGAAGCTATGAAACTGCATCAAGAAGCTTTGGAACTGGCTAAAACTGCCAATGACCAAATTGAAATAGCAGAATCTTTTCACAACATTGGGGCGGTGTACGGAGAACAGGGAAGTTACGCTAAGGCGATCGAATTTTACCAGCAAGCGCGAACGATTCGGACTAAAGAGGGCGATCGGCGAGACTTAGGCCGTACTCTTAATAATATGGGCGGCGTTTATTACAATATCGGTGATTTTAATAGAGCGATGGAATTTTACCATCAAGCTTTAGCAATTCGCCGCGAAATTGGAGATAGAGCCGGTGTTGGCCGCCTGCTAAATAATATGGCACTTACTTCTCGTAAACTTGGCAAAGATACCCAAGCGCTGATTTATTTTCAGCAAGCGATGATTATGCTAGAAGCAATCGGTGATCGAGCAAGTGTCGGACGTTTGCTAAATAATATGGGTGCGATTTATGAACGTCTCGGTCAACAGGGCAAAGCTCTGGAATCCTATGAACGAGCTTTGAAGATTGTGCGCGAGGGTGGCGATAAAGTGGGAGAAAATACAGCGACGGAGGGAATTAGGCGATTGTCTTCTGGCCAGCGTTTGCCATAATAGTGGCTGTTCACGCAAAGTTAAGCTGTTACGCATTTAAACCACTAACTATCCATGTAGGGTGCGTCAGTATGATCAGGTTTTCCGTTTCAGAGTAAGGGTTCTAGCTGACGCACCCTACTAGCTTTAAGTTTTTTTGCACCAGGTTATAGGTAAGCAACCCCGGTCTAAAGACACGGGGCTTGGGCCAAATAAATGATATCATTTTTGAGGGTGGGTTCGATTAATATAGGAGAGAAATTATGCAGCGTCTTGGGTTGCTCGCTCCCCATTTACTTCGAGCTGCTAGGGGAGCTTATCGCCTGTATCTAGAATTACATTCTGAGCAGATGCAGCGTCCGACTGGTATAGTAGTGTGTCTTGGGCGCGATCGCGCTCAGTTGATTTTTACTTCGCAGCCAATTTTGTTGCCCGGTGAATGTTTTGTGACTTTTGAAGAGATTGAATCGCAAATGTATTAGTTATTGGGAATGGGGAATGGGGAATGGGGAATTGGGAATTGGTAATGGTTATTTGTTAATGGTTATTTGTTAATGGTTATTTGTTAATGGTTATTTGTTAATGGTTATTTGTTAATGGTTATTTGTTAATGGTTATTTGTTGGTTTCAATAACTAATTCTCAATGCCCAATTCTCAATGCCCAATCCCCAATGCCCAATCCCCAATTCCCAATTCCCGATGCCCAATGCCCAATGCCCAATTCTCAATGCCCAATTCTCAATGCCCAATCCCCAATGCCCAATCCCCAATTCCCAATCCCCAATTCCCAATTCCCGATGCCCAATGCCCAATTCCCAATTCCCAATTCCCAATTCCCAATTCCCAATTCCCAATTCCCAATTCCCAATCAATGGAACTTATATTTAATTGCCTTGTTTATACCATTGTATTTGTTGTCGGATCGGCGATCGGCAGTTTCCTGAATGTGGTAGTTTATCGCTTACCTGCGGGTTTGTCGGTGATACATCCCCCTTCTCGTTGTCCGAAATGTTTGAATCAACTTAAATCTTACGAAAATGTACCAGTTTTCGGTTGGCTGTGGCTGCGGGGACGCTGCAAAAACTGTCGTTGTCGCATTTCAGTACGCTATCCGCTGGTGGAAGCAGCTATGGGTTTGCTGTTTTTGTTGATTTTCTGGCAGTTTGGGCTCACAGTGCAAACTCTGGGGTTTTGGACTCTGTTTAGCTGGCTTTTGGCTTTGTCTTTGATTGATTGCGATACAATGACATTGCCCAATTCTTTGACTCGATCGGGCTTGGTGCTTGGGCTGGTTTTTCAAGTGGCTAAGGGCTGGTGGCCGATATTTAGTGCGACGGGCTTGGTACACCATCTGGTACTTGACGGTATCCTGGGAGCAGTTGTCGGACTCTGGTTGTTTGATATCATTGGGTTCGCTGGCTCGATCGCCTTTGGGCAAAATGCGATGGGGGCCGGAGATACCAAATTGGCCGCTTTGATGGGAGCTTGGCTGGGCTGGAAATACTTGCTGTTAGCGGGATTTATCGCTTGTTTAGCTGGGGCTGTGGCTGGTGGGGGGGCGATCGCGATCGGATTGCTCGATCGGCGTCAACCGATGCCTTTTGGCCCATTTCTGGCTCTGGGTGCAGCAATTACAGCTCTCTGGGGCGAAGCGATCTTATCTACTTACTGGCAATTGTTTTTCCCGAATTTGAGTTGATGACGTGGATGTTTACCGCGCGATCGAACGTAAGATTGTCTCAAAAATTGGTAAAATTGTTCCGTGTCTTGGATTACAGTAAAAACCACTAGCTTTCGTTGGGAAGCGGAATTGATGCAGCAAATCCTTGCTGCTCATCAAATCCCAGCCCGGATACTTGACTTGGGTTTGGTTATTAGTTATTAGTGATTGGTGATTGTTTTAGTTATCAATAAGTAACAAGTAACAAGTAACAAATAACAAATAACAAATAACAAATAACAAATTCCCGATGCCCAATGCCCAATGCCCAATTCCCAATTCCCAATTCCCAATTAACAATTACTAAGTTTTAATGTCTTTATTTGATTGGTTTGCAAATCGACGAAAATCAGTACCGAACTCCCAAGAACGGCCGGAACGAGAAATTGCGGACGGACTTTGGAATAAATGCGAATCTTGCGGTGCGCTGAGTTATACCAAAGACCTGCGAGCAAATCAAATGGTTTGTTTGGAATGCGGGCATCACATTAGAGTTTACAGTGACGATCGCATCGAGCAGTTGATCGATGCCAATACTTGGATGCCGATTAACGAAGGACTCCACGCCACCGATCCCTTGAAATTTCGCGATCGCAAAAAATATAGCGATCGGCTCCGGGAATTTCAAGAAAAAACAGGCCACTTAGACGCGGTAGAAACAGGCATTGGCCAACTCGAAACCTTACCCGTCGCCCTCGGAGTCATGGAATTTCAGTTCATTGGCGGCAGCATGGGCTCCGTCGTCGGAGAAAAACTGACTCGCCTCATCGAACACGGGACACGGGAACACCTACCAGTGATCATTGTCTGCGCTTCGGGCGGTGCGAGAATGCAGGAAGGGATGCTCAGCTTGATGCAAATGGCGAAAATTTCCGGGGCCCTGGAACGCCACCGGGAAGCCAGACAGTTGTACATCGCAATTTTGACTCACCCGACAACAGGCGGTGTCACGGCGAGTTTTGCCATGCTGGGAGACATTACTATTGCAGAGCCAAAAGCAACTGTCGCTTTTACTGGTGGCCGAGTGATTGAGCAAACTCTGCGGGAAAAGTTGCCGGAAAATTATCAAACTTCCGAATATTCTTTTGCCCACGGTTTTGTAGATTTGATTGTCCCCCGGACTCAGTTAAAGAAGACTTTGGCTCAGCTCATCAGTCTGCACCAGCCCCAGCTTTCCTTGGGGCGATCGCAATCTGAGGAACTCGAACCCCCAGACACCCACGTTTTCCCTGCACAGACTCACGCTTTCGAGCTTTCGCCCTAATCGGTACTGCACTTGTGAATAAGGACACTGCAATGGGATGATATTTATTGGAAGTTGATTTGCGATCGAGCTCTTCTGAGCAGAAATACTTAGTAAGTTAGCAGTTAGTTGGCTCTGACAACTAAATCCAGAACAAACTAACAGCGCTTTGTGAAATTGTCCAGTTGTAAGTTAATTAGCCGTCAACCCTGTTTTCACCCGTCAGCGACCTAAAAATTATGGGTTTTGCAGACCTGTCCATCGCAGAAATAGCAGAGGACTTCAACGTCCCTGTTGAAGACGTGATCCGCTTGTGTAACGAGTTGGAAATTGCCTATAAACATCCTCAAACCCGTTTGGCCCTAGAGGATGTTAAGGCAATTATGTCGGCTCTAGAAAAGAGACGCGACTCAAAACTTATCACAGATTGATTGCACAATTCCTTTACCCTTAAAGGTATTGTAAAACTTCATTGAGTTTATAAGCAATTATAGACAATAATGGTGTTATACAGAAACAGATCCTGTATTTACTGGTAGGCGAATCAAGCGAGGTTTGTACAAAACATCAATTGGTCAATTAATCAATTCTGATGTTAACGGTTCGTACAACATCCTCAGAAAAGCAATCCCAAATGCGTTCAGCGATGGGATAGAGAGCTGCGTAGTTCAGCCGAGGCGGGTTAATCCGCTCAAAGTAAAAGTGAAGGGGGAGGGACTTGAAGCCTCCCATGTCTATAAATGACTATACTTTTGCCAGCTATAAGCGCATCAGATTTCACCAGTTGTCGTCCTACTCTGGAATTTCAGCTCTTAAATCTGTTTGCCCGCTCTCTCAAAGAGCCTTCAATAAATTCGCCTGATTTTTTTTAAGGAGAACCATGCTTAAAAGATATTTCATTGCTCTGACCGCTGTATTCTTGACATTCCAGTTATTTGTCAGCAGTGCGATGGCTGTTGAACTGAGTCCCGAACTCCGTACTGTGACTTTAAATGACAAAGGCGCTCCTGTGGTGCTAAGCCTCAAACAGGTTCAGCAAGGCAAACGCTTGTTTGGTTCGACTTGCGCTCAATGTCACAACTCAGGAATGACGAAAACTGACCCGAATGTGAATTTGAGTCCCGAAACTCTAGCTTTGGCAAACCCTCCTCGAAATAATGTTGAGTCCTTGGTGGACTATATGAAAAATCCCACAACTTATGACGGTTTTGAGGAGATTTCTGAGCTACATCCGAGCATGAAGAGCGCTGATATTTTTGCTGAGATGAGAAATCTCTCGGATGATGATTTGTACGCCATTGCAGGTCACATTCTGTTGCAACCAAAAATTATTGGTAAGCAGTGGGCTGGTGGTAAAGGCGCTCGTTAATTGATTTTAGATTTTAGATTTTGGATTTTGGATTGGGAGGGGCTAGAGTTTGCCAAAAGTTATTGTTGTTCTCTAGTTGGCTTCTATCGAAAATCTAAAATCTAAAATTTACCATTGGCTCATTCAATATCGCAAAAAGTTGTATCGTCATGCTGCGTCGTGGTATTTTTGTCTGCTTTCTGTTGGGAATTTTAATTATTTTGCCACTCGTGCTGCTGGCACCTCAGCCTGTTTTGGCTGCAACTAATTATGTGACTCGCTACCTACAAGTCACTGAACCTGTGCCAATGGAATTGGACGCTGAGGGACACACTCGATTATTTTCGGCTCAGGATATGACAGCCGGCAAACAGTTGTTTGAGCAAAACTGCCTCAACTGTCACGTCGGAGGTGCTACTTTGCCAGATCCGACTATCTCTCTGTCTTTGGCTACTCTCCAGGGAGCAACGCCTCCTCGCAACAACATCAATAGTTTGGTGGGATATCTGAGACAACCGATGACTTATGATGGCAGTGAGGAAAGTTTTTGGTGTCGCCAAGTGCCGGAAAGCTGGATGTCACAGCCTGAAATTGAAGATTTGGCTGCTTTTTTGCTTCGGGCGGCTCAGAAGGCTCCGGGATGGGGTACGGATGATTTTGAGAGTTGAACTGCTGCAAAAAGTGGTAAATTATTCGGAAATTTGCGATCGCCCGCGTCCCAATTTTCTAGTCGGGATTCAACCCGACATTTCAGGTAAAATAACTAAAGAACCACCATGAACGGTGTCCATTAGAGGAGAACTACGTTGAAAAGACTCTTATCGATCGCTCTGTTAGCGTTGGCAATTTTTACTGTCGGCTTCGGCAGCCCTGCTTTGGCTGGAGACGCTGCTAAAGGAGCTAAACTGTTTAAGGCCAACTGCTCTGCTTGTCACATCGGCGGCGGTAACGTCGTGATGTCCATGAAAACCTTGAAAACCGCTGCCCTAGAAAAGTACGGCATGAATTCTCTGAAAGCTATTACCACTCAGGTAACTAAGGGCAAAAATGCTATGCCTGCTTTCGGGACTCGTTTGAAGCCTGAACAAATCGAGGATGTCGCAACCTACGTCCTCGAACAATCTGCGAAAGACTGGAAAGGCTAAACTGCCTCTCTGAACAGACTTGATTTAACCCGAAACTTGTCTTTTCGATCGCACCCTCTCTCACCCTTTGGCGAATAAATGTCGGTTTGCAGCGATCTTAACCTATTTGGGACAGCGCGCCAGAAATCGGATTTTTATTTGCCCTTGGGCGGGGGAGGGACGTTTTATTTTAGATTTTAGATTTTGGATTTTGGATTGAAGAATTGAAGAATTGAAGAATGCCAAAATTAGGACACGGCAGTGCCGTTTCCCTACAATATTATTTTCGGTAGGGACACGGCACGGTGCCGTGTCCTCTATATCATTCCGATGCAACCTGACTTTGGATAAATTGTCAAGCACCTTATATTAAGATTTATTAGTGGTACGGTTCATAAATTAAAAGTGTGTGCTAGGGTTAAAAACCTTTACTAGCAAAATCTTGAAATCAAAATTAAAGTCGATCGGGGATCTGGAATCTACACCTACCATGAACCTACAAACATCAACTAAAATTCAAACTCAAGTTAAGACTCTCGGAGATGCTGCTGCTGGCGCGATCGACAAGTATTTCCACAAAACTATAGCGCATGAAGCTGATGTTTTAAAAGACAAAGACGCAGAAGAACTTCACCAAATGCGTGTCGGATTGAGACGTTTGCGATCGGCTGTGACGGGTTTTGCTCCAGTTTTAGACTTCCCAAAACAGGCCCAACAGCACAAAATTGGTAAAGTGGGACGGATTCTGGGAACACTCAGGGATTTGGATGTGATGCTCGAAAGTCTCCAAAACCGATATTACCCAAATTTGCCTGCTGATGAACAGAAAATTTTGGATCAAGTTTTGTTGAATTTGCTCAAACAGCGACGACGCGCTTTGAAAGGGGTGAGGGCGGTTTTGGAACACAAAAGTTACCAATTGCTCAAAAAGGCGATCGAGGATTGGTTGGAAAAACCGCAGTTTCGGGCGATATCGAATTTACCAATTGCTGAGGTTTTGCCAGATTTACTGTTACCTCAAATCAGCGAGTTTTTCCTACATCCGGCTTGGCTGCTGGGTACGGAATATCAGGATGGCCAAGTTAAAGTTTGTGATGATTTGAATGCTGAGGCTGTGGAACAAAAGTTAGCCGCAGAGGGAACTATTCTGCACGATTTGCGGAAGCAAGCTAAGAAAGTTCGCTATTTGATGAATCTGTTTGGAGATTTTTATGGCGAGACTTATGAAGCTTATGTCGAAGATGTGAAAGCTATTCAAGAATGTTTGGGTGATATTCAAGATAGTGAAGTTTTAGGGGAATACTTAACAGATTTTGTGGAGTGCGATCTGAAAAAAGAGTTGCCGAAATTGGCTGGTACTTTGGCAGAAAATCGCTACGCAGCTTGGGAAAAATGGCAGATTTTGCAGCGCAGGTATTTGAATGGGGAAATTCGTCAAGATTTGCGATCGGTATTAATTCATCCTGTGCTTACAGATAACGCTAATATGAAAGCCTCTTGACAATTATATTGACCAGTGATTGAGGAACTGTTAAAGTTCAGTTGTGGCGGGTAGAGTCTCCCGCCAGTCAAGATTTTGGTTAAAAGTAAACAGAGACTATAGTGAGGGGAAATATGATTAGCAAACTTAACAAACCTCTGGAAATATGGATCAATGAAGATTTATTACTTCCTGATTTACGCCTAGTCCCACTGCTGATGCACCTCAGTCCACCAGAAACCGAGCCAGAGTTACAGTTTTGGAATTTGCTCAGGGATAAATTGCCAGAGTTAGTCAAGATTCACCGCTTCACAAACTTGGCAGATGCAGGCAAGATTGTCGTAATTCCACATTCTATTTCAAATTATTATCTTCTTAAAAAAGAACGCGAATTAAATAAATTCAGGCGCAAAGTTTTATCATCAAAACGAACTCTCGTTACCTTCTCAAACGGCTTAGAATATAAGCCTTATCAAGGAGAACTATTTTTTTCATCGTCAACTTACAGCGATCAAAAAGAAAAAGCAATTCCTACACCCCAATGGATTTACGACCTGGGGGAGAAGGTAAATATCCCAAAGCCATCAATTCCTACTGTCAGTTTTGTGGGAAATACTGAATATCCATCTCGACTAAATTCGATTATATTACGTTATATTAAATTCTCAGATTCTATGGTTCACTGGATGGCCGGCAGCCTTTTTGTTAATCGTAATTTGAATTTGGGAAGGCGAATGTTGATTGCACGATTAGTTAGGAAAAAAATAATTAATGAAGTGCGAAAAGCGAAAAATATACAACCATTTTTGATTGAAAGAAAAGGAGGATTTTATAATCTCCCATTGGAAGAAAGAAAGTTCCAAAGAGCCGAGTATGTCGAAAGTATCGAGAATAATGCTTATATCTTGGCGATGAGGGGAGACGATAATGGGTGTTACCAACTCTGGGAAGTGATGTCAGCAGGGAGAATTCCGGTTTTGATTGATACTAATGGATTGTTACCGGAGTTGAAAGGGATGAAATGGCAAGATTTTTGCGTGATCGTTCCTTTTTCGGAAGTGCATCGGATTGGAGATTATATCCAAGCTTTTCACGATCAACTTTCGGATGACGATTTTGTTGAAGTCTGTCGGAAATCTCGCGCTGCTTTTGATCAGCTACTTCCTCACAATTTTGCGATCGGGATTTTGGAAAAAATTGCTAAAAGTACCAAAACTGTTAATTAGGAAAATAATAATTAATTAGTTGAAGCCATAAGAAATCAAGTGCGATCGCACTTTGGGATAAAATCAAACAAAGGGCGATCTTTTTTTCCAATAACCTTTCAAGACTGTAACCACTTCATAAACTTATTTGTGGCAGCACCAATAGACTGTCCAACTTGTTTTTTCAACCGCCACCTTTGAAAAGCCTCTTCATAATCTTCCCCTTGAGTTTGATAAACATTCCAAGCATTCAGCGACAATCCCAACCCCCAAGTTAGTAGAATGAAAAGTGACCAAGAAAGCTCATGGGATCCTCCTGCTAGATTTAGCAAAACTAAAAAAGTATTGACGATAGCGTACTTCGTTACATTTTTTTGTAATTTGCGACGGCGATAATTATTAAAAGCCAGTTTTTGACTAGATTCCCCTCTATTGGCTAGCCATTGCTGTTCTGCTGCTGCAATATCTTGTTCGGAAATGCCCAATTCCGCTGCAATCTCGAACAACTGCACTCGCGAAAGTTCTCCGTTTTCTTCTTTTTGGGCGATCGCAATTTGCAGAATAGCTTGAGCATCCTCTGAACCATAAACTTGACTTATTTGACTGTCATTAGTTGCCATAACAAGTTTCCCATAATTTCCGACATTATTTCTATGATACATATAACCGCAGTTAAATGCAGGTAGGAATAGGTGGCGGATTTCAACACCCTTTTAAGAACAGGCAAGATGCCTGTTCCACAATAAGTCTATTCTCTTGTGGAACAGGCAAGATGCCTGTTCCACAATAAGTCTATTCTCTTGTGGAACAGGCAAGATGCCTGTTCCACAATAAGTCTATTCTCTTGTGGAACAGGCATCTTGCCTGTTCAGGAAAAGGTAAAAAACACCAATCTTAACCCAAAGTATACATCCAGCCATCCCTCGCGCAAATCCTCACAATTCCATCCCAAACTACAGGTGTCGCCTCAAAAGATAAACCTGGTTTAAATCTCCCTGATTCTTTTACCTTCAAACGGTAAAACTCGCCCCTAGCATTTTTCAAAGCATTCTTATCCCCAGACTTCGCTCGTTCCCACTTCAAATCAAACAAGTAAACACCATTATATCCCGCAGAGATCAACTTGTTACCATCAGTAAAAATCGGAGTTGAAATTGAAGCACCAATCTCTTTTTTAAAGACTATTACTGGAGTATCGTAAGACTGATTTCGCCAAGGTACAAAATTCTTTTTACCTGTGATCATACCTTGAGAACCGATGTACAAATTACCATCGATCGCATTTGTCGCAAAAAGAGTCGGAAACCCCTCTGAATTATACTCATCATTCAACGCCACCGAACCGATTATCCCACCTTCCCAGTCAGCGAGTCGGCGGTTTCCCGTGGGCAAAAACCATTCAACACTAGCACTAGAACCCGCATCCTTCTTAGGATTCAGCTTCAGCACTCCACCATTGCCTTGAATGTATTGTTTCTCGATCGCACAAAACAGCTTTCCCGATTTAGAAATTACCACACTACCATCCAAATCAGAACCGGTATAAAAATTCCAGACTATCTTTTTACTTTTAACATTGATACCATAAATATGACCAGATCCAGCAGCGATAAAGATTCGATCTTTGAATCTAGCTGGAGATGATTCTGCTACCAAATTTCCGCCATGCTTGCCGATATCTGCTGCTGCATAAAGTTGTACTTCTGACAAGATATTTGGCTGTTTAATTCCTTGTTTAATTTTTGCTTTGCTGGCGGAACTATTGATAAAATAGCCGATCGCATTTTCGCCCGCATTGAACAACACCCCATCTCCCAGATATATAGCGCTGCTATCGTTATCCTGGCTGTAGCTGGGCGTTCTCCTGATATCTAATTTCCAAAGTTCCTTACCAGTTCTAAAAGAGATTGCCCGAAAACTCGGCACAACATTTTTGCCACCACCACCGCTGCGACTGCCTTGCAAAATCACGATTCTGTTTTCAGCGCTGGCTTTTTCATCGATGTAAATGGTCGATGAACCTTTAATTATATCATCAAATTCATAGCGCCAAATTTCTTTGTTGTTGCTCAGATCAATTTTTCTTAAATTGTGGTCAAAACCACCTATAATTAAGTAAGTCTTGCCTCTGTCTTTGGTGATTGTGGGCTGTCCAGTCCAACCGGCACCGCTCCAAATTTGCGATCGCCTTCCTAGAAAAGTCTGCCCACTTCCCAGTTCAAACTTATCGATCAACTTCAAACCTTTCGGAACACCTCTACCATAAAACCTGCGCTGGTCGTTCCCTAAAAAAGTTGGCACCAATAATTCTATTTCTGGGTCTATTTTTGCTATAATCTTGCTAAGATTGGTTTTTAATAAAGCTTGATTTGAGGATTCAGATTGACACTGATTGAGAAGAGTAGGAGGAACTGCTGCACTCAGTAAAAATTGTAGAATTCGTTGATTGAAGATTCTTCGAGATGATAAACTCATGTTGGATATAAATTATTGATTATAATTGAGATGTTGCATTATTGTCAGCAACAGGCTGTCCGGCCTGTTCCACAAAGACTAAATTTTATTGTGGAACAGGCCGGACAGCCTGTTCATAGATGTTGCATTATTGTTAGCAACAGGCTGTCCGGCCTGTTCCACAAAGACTGAATTTTATTGTGGAACAGGCCGGACAGCCTGTTCATAAAAGCTGATTGAGAATGGTGCAACATCTCAGTTATAACTGACATCTTAGGCCATGTCAGCAACAGGCAAGATGACTGTTCCACAACAATGATTAAAGATATCTAATATTAAAACATGATTGTCACCAACAACTCAATTAAAATATCTCGCGCTACACTACTAGAGAACTGATAAGCTTACTGAGTACGAGTTAAAGTATATTTGATTATGGTTAACCGTCTTGCCCAATCCCAAAGCCTTTACCTGCGGAAACACAGCGAAAACCCGATCGACTGGTGGCCCTGGTGCGATGAAGCCTTAGAAACGGCCCGGAGCGAAAATAAACCGATTTTCCTGTCAATCGGCTACTCTAGCTGCCACTGGTGTACAGTGATGGAAGGGGAGGCTTTTTCCGATCGCGCGATCGCCGAATACATGAAATCGCATTTTATTGCCATAAAGGTCGATCGGGAAGAACGCCCAGACATCGACAGCATTTATATGCAAACCTTGCAAATGATGACCGGTCAAGGTGGTTGGCCACTCAACGTTTTTCTCACCCCCGACGACAAAGTTACCTTCTACGGAGGCACTTATTTCCCCGTAGAACCGCGTTACGGAAGACCAGGATTTTTAGAAGTTTTGCAAGCAATTCGCCGCTTTTACGACACAGAAAAAGGCAAATTAGAAACCTTCAAATCAGAGATTTTAGGAAACCTGCAACAAGCAGCAATACTGTCAGGAGTTACCGCAGAATTAAATAGCGAATTATTCCAAAAAGGCTTAGCAGCTAACACAGCAATTATTTCCAGTGGCAATCGAGCGCCTAGTTTCCCGATGATGCCCTATGCTGAGTTAGCACTGCGCGGAATACGCTTTGATTTTGACGAATCAGAATATGACGCTCAACAAGCCTGTACTCAGCGCGGATTAGACCTAGGATTAGGCGGTATTTACGACCATGTTGCCGGCGGATTTCATCGTTACACAGTTGATGACACATGGACTGTCCCACACTTTGAGAAAATGCTCTATGACAACGGTCAAATTGTTGAGTATTTAGCGAATTTGTGGAGTGCAGGAATTCAAGAACCGGCTTTTGAAACTGCGATCGCGGGGACAGTAGAATGGTTGAAGCGAGAAATGACCGCAACCACTGGCTATTTTTATGCTGCACAAGATGCTGACAGTTTTAACAATTCCGAGGAAGTTGAACCGGAAGAGGGAGTGTTTTATGTTTGGACTTATAGCGAACTGGAACAACTGTTGACGGCGGAGGAATTAGTAGAAATTCAAGCACAATTTACTGTTAGTCGCGCCGGAAATTTTGAAGGGAAAAATGTATTGCAGCGCCGCCATTACGAGAAGTTGAGTGAAACGGTAGAAACGGCTTTGGCGAAACTCTTTCAAGTTCGCTATGGCGGTAATCCCGATACTGTAAAAACCTTTCCCCCAGCCCGAAACAATCAGGAAGCTAAGAATGATAGTTGGCCTGGGAGAATTCCGGCAGTTACTGATACTAAAATGATTGTAGCTTGGAATAGCTTGATGATTTCTGGTTTGGCTAGGGCTGCTGCGGTTTTTGGGAATTCGGAATATCTGGAATTGGCGGTAAAGGCTGCTAATTTTATTTTAGAGCATCAGTGGATTGATGGGCGGTTTCACCGATTGAATTATGATGGTCAAACGGCTGTGATGGCGCAGTCAGAAGATTATGCTTTGTTTGTGAAAGCATTGTTGGATTTGCATCAAGGGAGTTTGTCATTAGTTACAGGAAGTGACAAATGGTTGCACAAAGCTGTGGAAGTTCAAACAGAGTTTGATGAGTTTTTGTGGAGTGTGGAACTTGGGGGATATTACAATACTGCGAAGGATGCTAGCGGTGATTTGTTGGTGCGGGAACGCAGTTATACAGACAATGCTACTCCGGCGGCTAATGGAATTGCGATCGCCTCTTTGGTTCGTTTAGCGCTGTTGGATCAAAATTTGGAATTTCTCGATCGCGCGGAACAGGGTTTACAAGCTTTCAGCAGTATTATGCAAGATGCTCCACAAGCTTGTCCGAGTCTGATTTCTGCCCTCGATTGGTATCAGCATTCTACTTTGATTCGCACGACTCCTGAGCTAATTTCTGGGTTGATTTCGCAGTATTATCCGACTGCTGTTTTTCAGATTGAAGCTGATTTACCGGAAGGGGTTGTTGGGTTGATTTGTGAGTCTTTGACTTGTAAGGAACCGGCGAAAAGTCGTGAGCAATTTTTGGCAGAAATTGAGCAGAGTCAAACGCGGGTTTAGCGCTAATATTGTGTATATTATTGAACCGCGAAGGCGCGAAGGACGCGAAGGAAGAAGGAGAAAGAAGTATTTTGTAGGGTGCGTCGCTATGAGATTATTGATCTTATTTGAATATCTGTGATGGCGACGCACCCTACGGTATTTTGTGAAGTCTTAATCTTCCAAAATCTCGACTAAATCTTCCATTGTTACATCGAAGGCGCGGGCTATTTTGTAGACAGCAGAGAGATCGACTGTATTTAATGTATCGCGTTGAACGTAGCTTCTCACAGTGTTGTAGTTGACTCCAGATCGATCGGCAACTTGCTTTAATGTCCAACCCTTTTGGTCAGCTAGTTCTCGAATCCGCAGTCTCACGTATCCCATTTATACGCCCTCAATCTTCCAAAATCTCGACCAAATCTTCTATTGTTACGTCGAAGGCGCGGGCAATTTTGTAGACAGCAGACAAATCGACTGTGTTCAAAGCATCCCGCCTCCCGTAGCTTTTTACCGTGTTGTAGTTGACTCCGGATCGATCGGCAACTTCTTTAAACGTCCAACCCCTCTTCTCGGCTAGTTCTCGAATCCGCAGTCTCACGTATCCCATTTTTTTGGTTGACTTCGGTGCATATATACCGGATAATATCTATGTACACTAAAAACGATCGCCCACCTAGCCTCGAAAACTTGAGGGCGATCGCCTTTTTTATCACACCCCGCAAACGCGGGGAAGGATTTCCCTATGATACCAACATCTAAGCCAAAATTAAACTCTCAACCTTGGTGTATTGTGCGGCAATTGCCAAATATGCAGCGATTGGTGGTTGCTCGATTCCACCGCCGAGGCGATGCTGACGGATATATCCAGATTTTACGGCGGTTGTTACCGGCGACTAAACACGCGATCGTTTTTGATACGACTGGGGCTGAAAAATTGCCAGAAGTGCGATCGATCTGAGATGTTGCACCATTGTGAATAATGGGCAAGATGCCCGTTCTACAAAAGATAAATTTTCTTGTGGAACAGGCATCTTGCCTGTTCCTAAACAAGTAATTAAGAATAGTATAAGATATCAGGCCACTCCTTTATCAAATTTATTTGGCAACTAATAAGCTACAATTCGCTTTACAAAAGAGGTATCTAAAAATGAATTTCACAATTAAAATGCTGGATGTTGTTACATTACTAGAAAATTTACCAGAACTGGGTTTATATCGCGGTCAAGTGGGAACAGTAGTTGATGAATATGATACAGAATTTGTTGAAGTTGAGTTTAGCGATTTACAAGGTCGTACCTACGCACTAGAAGCCCTTAACAAATCACAGTTAATGATTTTGCATCATAGTCCGATCGCAGAAACAAGATGGCTAAAAACTCAGCCTTCACTACAACAAGTGGTTGTAAATTCCTAATGATCCCCGTTCAACTAACAATTAGCCCTTAGCAACTAGCAACATAAGCAGTATTTATATAAATTTTTAACAATTTATTTACAATTACTACCAATTCAGAAATAATAATATTGTTACACCTCACTGTTTTTTGCAAATAACCGTTAAACTATTCTAACTGCACGTCTTAAGCGTTGCAGGCTCAACCTATAGCTGTTAAGGATTCGTCCTGATTCACAGGAGCAAGATTTTAAAATATGCATCTCAGCGAACTAACTCACCCAAACCAATTACACGGCTTATCGATTCATCAACTCGAACAAATTGCCCGACAAATTCGAGAAAAGCATTTAGAAACTGTAGCAGCCAGTGGCGGGCACCTCGGCCCCGGATTGGGCGTAGTCGAATTGACCCTAGCACTCTACCAAACCCTCGACCTCGATCGCGACAAAGTTACCTGGGATGTCGGCCACCAAGCTTATCCACACAAGTTGATCACCGGTCGCTACAACAATTTTCACACCCTACGCCAAAAAGACGGCGTTGCAGGCTATCTCAAGCGCTGCGAGAGCAAATTTGACCATTTTGGTGCTGGACACGCTTCTACGAGCATTTCCGCAGCTCTAGGAATGGCAATGGCCCGCGACCTCAAAGGCGAAAACTTCAAAACTGTAGCAGTCATTGGTGACGGTGCACTGACTGGGGGTATGGCACTCGAAGCGATTAACCACGCGGGCCATATGCCGAAAACGAATCTGATGGTAGTGCTCAACGACAATGAGATGTCAATCTCGCCCAATGTCGGTGCAATTACCCGCTATTTGAACAAGATGCGACTGTCGCAGCCGGTGCAATTTCTCAAAGATAACTTAGAGGAACAATTCAAACAAATTCCGTTTGTTGGCGAAACATTTACCCCAGAAATGGAACGCCTCAAGGAAGGCATGAAACGGTTAGCTGTGTCGAAGGTTGGAGCCGTAATTGAAGAATTAGGCTTTACTTACATGGGGCCGGTAGACGGACACAATTTGGAAGAGTTAATTGCTACTTTCAAACATGGTCATACCATCCAAGGGCCGGTGTTAGTTCATGTTGTGACGGTGAAGGGCAAAGGATATGCGATCGCCGAAAAAGACCAAGTAGGATATCACGCCCAAAACCCGTTTAATTTAGCCACAGGTAAAGGCATTCCTTCGACTAAACCCAAGCCTCCAGCTTACTCGAAAGTCTTTGCTCACTGTCTAGTTAAGCTAGCAGAAAACAATCCGAAAGTTGTCGGAATTACTGCTGCAATGGCAACGGGAACTTGCCTAGACAAACTTCAGGAAAAACTCCCGAAACAGTACATTGATGTTGGTATTGCCGAACAACACGCCGTCACATTGTCGGCTGGTTTAGCCTGCGAAGGAATGCGCCCGGTTGTAGTAATTTACTCGACATTTTTACAGCGGGGATATGACCAAATTGTTCACGATGTTTGCATCCAAAATTTGCCTGTTTTCTTCTGTTTGGATCGAGCCGGAATCGTCGGTGCTGATGGCCCAACTCACCAAGGAATGTATGACATTTCTTACTTGCGCTGTTTGCCAAATCTGACAATTATGGCTCCGAAAGATGAGGCAGAATTGCAGCGGATGGTAGTCACGGGAGTGAATCATACAAGTGGTCCGATCGCGATGCGTTACCCGCGTGGTAACGGTTACGGCGTGCCTTTGATGGAAGAGGGTTGGGAAGAATTGGCGATCGGCAAAGCAGAAATCCTCCGCAACGGCGACGACGTGCTAATCTTAGGTTACGGTTCAATGGTTTATCCGGCGATGCAAACTGCCGAGATGTTGAGCGAACATGGCATTGAAGCAACTGTGATTAATGCGCGTTTTGTCAAGCCATTGGATACCGAATTAATCTTACCTTTGGCGCAACGAATTGGCAAAGTTGTCACAATGGAAGAAGGTTGTTTAATGGGTGGTTTCGGTTCAGCAGTAGCCGAAGCTTTGTTAGACAATAATATCCTGGTTCCATTGATGCGCTTGGGTGTACCTGATACATTGGTGGATCATGCAACGCCTGAACAATCCTTTGCAACTTTGGGATTGAATCCGTCGCAAATGTGCGATCGTATATTGGCAACATTCAGCCGCAAAGAGTCTCCGGTTAGCGTCTAATTTCACTCGTTACCAGTCTCTGTCTGGTAACGCAGAAATCAGGACACGGCACTGCCCATTGGTGTCAACTTAAGGTAAAAGTTATAGTCCGACAGGGGTTGAAACCCCTGTCTCATAGCGCAAGTCCTCTCAAAGAGGACTGAAGAATTAGTTGAGTTGATAGGTATTGGTTTGGGGCAAATCGACCGTCAGTTTCAACTGACTTTGGCTATGAGACAGGGGTTTTAACCCCTGTCGGAGTCGCGGGATGACTAACAGACACGGGGCGGGCTGACAGCTTAAGTTGACACCTATGGGCACTGCCGTATCCCTACAATTAATTACGGTAGGGAAACGGCACTGCCTTGGACTCTATATCATTCCGGCACAGCCGGAATTGATATTATGATATGATTGAATGAAAGTTTCACGATAAGGAACAATCAAGAATGACTTATCTCAACCCAACTCGCACAGTACCCCGGAAAAGACTTCACCCAAAACGCATACTTTCTCCAGAAGAAATAGCCCAGTGGTACGCTGAAAGAGCCGCATTTCGCCAGCGGTGTCAACCAATCTTCGATCGCCTCAAACCAGAATTGATTAAAACCCATTACAACTGGTATATGGCGGTTGAACCCGACAGCGGAGAACATTTTATCGACAAGGATGATATGCTAGTTGCAAATATAGCCCATGAAAAATATCCGAAAGCTAAATTGCACGTTTTTCGGATTAATGAAACCGGAGTTTGTGGCACGATATGATGGAAGGAACATTTGGCGATCAAGACGAGCTATTTTTTGAAGTTGAATTGATTGCTGATAACGGCTTAGAATTACCTGTTGATGCCCTGCTAGATACAGGTTTTTCTGGCTGGTTAGCTATGGACGATCAAGATTTAGATGGACTTAATTGGACGTATGTCAAACAAGAAAAAATGCGAACAGCTAAGGGAGAATTTGATTTCGATCTTTATGTCGGTAAAGTGCGTATTGAGGGTCAAGAATTTGATATTCCTGTTCATGTGGGTGCGGGAGTACCCGAAGTTTTAATCGGCCGCCAGTGGCTGAAAAATCGGCGTTTGGTAGTTGATATTTCGGCTGGTGTTTTGACATTGGAAGCGAATTAATAGTAAGATGACTTTACAAAGTTTTGATATAGTAATAGTAGGAGCCGGCCCAGCAGGTGGTCACTGTGCAAGAATATTAGCAAAATCGGGTCGCCAAGTCTTACTTGCAGAACAAAGTGATAGTTTTAATAAAAATGACTTTTCCAGCGCCGCCACACCTCTAGAAACTCTCTCACAATTCGATTTGCCTGACTCAGTAATCGGCAGTTATTGGCACAAACTTACCATTGAAACTAGCAAAGTCAGTCAAACTTGGGAATCTCCTAAAAGTTTGGGAGTTGTTTTAAATTTTGCTAAATTTAGAGCATTTCTGGCTAGTGAAGTTCAGGGGAATGGAAGTGAAGTTTGGCTTGGTTGTCGCTACATAAAACATTCACAAGCCAACGGCGAAACTATCGTAGAATTCAAACAGCTATCCGACGGGAAAATCATCCAAGTTAGCACGAAAGTATTAGTTGATGCGACTGGTTTTGCTAGGGCGATTATGTATGAAAAAGAGAATGATAAACCAGATTTCTTGTCGGGAACTGGTATAGAATATTTAATTGAAGTAGAACCAGAAGTGTATGATAAATATGCTAATGACTTAATCTTCTTTTTGGGCGATAAATGGATGCCGAAAGGTTATTCTTGGATATTTCCGATGGAACAAAATCGCCTGAAAGTTGGTGCGGGACGCATTTTTTTAGATCCGAAAACTGTGAAGAATTTGGAACCTTTGAAAAAGTATATCTATTTACTAATTGATGAGTATCTGAAGTCGAAAAATTATAAAATTATTGATAAGCACGGTTCTACGCTGAAATACAGTCAGGGTTTGCAGGATATCTATTGTCAGGATAACATAATTGCGATCGGCGATACTGTCTCTACGGTTAATTTTCTGGGCGGTGAAGGGATTAGACACGGGATGGATGGTGCGGAAATCGCGGGAAAATACATTCAAAAATATTTGGATGGGAAAATCTCAGACTTTCGGGATTATGAGACGGAAATGCACCGTAAGTTTGATCGGAAATGGCATATTTCGGAAAGATTGGCGGTGCGAAAGTATATCGATGATGTGAATGATGTACTTACTGATAAAACAATTGATTATTTGAAGTACATGAAAACTGAGGATGTGATGGATATTTTGTTTTATTATAAGTTTGAGAAGATTTCAAGAGGGTTAGGTGGTTATTTTAAGAGGAAAATTAAGGGTTTTATTCGGAAACTCGGCGGTTGAAATTCGGAGGTTGAAATTCAGAAACTCGGCGGTTGAAACCGCGTCTACACACACGAAGTCCGCCTACGCGGACTAAGATTACTACAAGCCTAGTTGCAAAGCATTTTCTGTGGTGACTTGGATTCGCGGAAGCGATAGTAAAGAATCTTCAAAATTGCTAAATTTCGATTCGTAGGACACACCATAAGTATAGCCGATCGCACCAACTAACTTTTCTACTATTTTATCAACATTTCCGTAGGGATAAGCAAAGCATTTGACAGGTTTCCCTAATCCCCGTTCCAAAATAGCACGAGATTTTGCCACTTCGCGCACAATTTCTGTCGGCGACAAACCAGTCAGAGGTTGATAAGTCGCAGACATGGAACCAAATTCAATTCCTGTATCTCGTAATTGTCGAATTTCACGCCATCCCATTAACTGTACTTGTTCAGAGTCTGCTTTTTCCCAGCTATTTGTCTTTCCAATCGACTCTGCTACTAAAAAAACAGTTGCTGTAAAGTCAAAGCGTTTTAGCAGAGGGAAAGCATGGTTGAAAAAGTCGAGATAGCCGCCGTCGAAAGTTAGCAATACAGCTTTACCGGGTAAAGGAGTTTTCGCTAGTTTCGCATTTTGCCAATCTTCCCAACTCACACTATAATAACCACAATCTTTCAGATACTGCAAGTGTTGTTCAAAAATATCTGCACAAATACGATTGTAAGCGAGAATTGGCAAGTTTTCAGTGACACTATTATTGTCAAAAACATCAGGCTTAAGTGATTGAGATATTTCTCGATAGGGCGACTTTCGCCAAATGATTTCTGGTGCATAAAATACTTGTTTTGGCAAGTTGTTTTCTAAGGGAATTTGGCTGATTGGTTCCCTTGCAATTGCCGCTACTTCTGTTAATTCCCGCATCGCTGCTGCTGGTAGTGTGGCCCGACGATTGACACTGGTGCCGATCGCACCTTCGCACCTCCCGAACATCACCGCATGGGGTGGGTAAATACCCCCAGAACCCAGTGCATTCAAGCAGTTGGGTGCATTTGCTATTTTTTGAGCAGCAGAGGTTAAGCGCGATCGCAACGACATCTCACCCTGTAGTGATTTTCCCACCAAAGCTTCCCGCACACACGCGATACACAATTCAAAACCGCAATTTTGAGTAATTGTCGATCGCACTTTTTGAGCAGAAACAAAGTTATTTTCAACCGTAACAGTTACAATCGTAACAGCAACACCGCCGACTTTTACCAGCACATCAATTTCTGAAAGTTCAACTTTGATGTTAGGTAATTCCGCGCTAACCTCCACAGCAATCAAGTTTCTATCAAGATTAATTGTGAACGATTCATCGGCTGTTTCTGGATTATAAAAATAAGCCTCAAGCCAATTCGGGCGGTTCCAAATTTCCTGTAAAAATAGTGTCCAATTAAATTGCGGATTTTCGGGATTTTGTTGAAAGAAGCGATCAAGAATTGGCCAAGCGAACTCAGATGCGATCGCATCTGCCAACACGACACCAGCTATAATCCCGTCACAGACAGGCAATTCAATGATTCCGAGTTTAGCGCCCTCTAGTTCAATTGTACAGTAAGTGCGATCGCATATTTGCGGCATCTCAATATCCAAAATTGGTTGACTCACCTCCACCTTAAACTTATAGGCAATTTGAGAATTAACCCACTGGATTTCAGTTAAAATAGATTGAATTTGATTGCGGTTCAAATTTTCATGATATTTGTGAATCTTAGTGCTTTGGATATCTCTGGTAATTCCTTGATGCCAAGGTAAATTCAAACTCAAATTAGCTGCATTTTTCTTGTAATTAATTAGCATTGCAGCATCATACTCAATTCCAATAAAATCACAAATACCTGCTAAAACTAAATTTTTATTGTCAATAAGTTCCTCATATTTAACAAACATATGACGAGACTCATTAACATATTTATGGCTAATTAATACTGCATCTTTCCAGCGTTTAATACAGTGTTCTAAATCCCAAACACCGCCCCACAAATTGCTAAAAGTTCTCGTAGCCTCATACAGAGAAGCAATGGTATCCATACCATTTCGCAAAATATGGATAAACTTAGCATCCGGTACTAGACGCTGAATATCCTCAATAAAATATATATGTTCCGGTGTTTTTTCCAGCCAGATACTTTTATTTTCTTCTACAGCCAAACCATCTAAAATTCTGACAAACCAAGCAGCTTTGTTTTCATCTGTTTGACTGTTATCAAAATCATGTAAAAACTCAGGGCGATTAATCTCATCCCTAAAAAAAGTTTCTAGCCTACTTGGCAATTTTGTCGCAAACTCCTCATATAGCAAATAGTGGAAAAACTTGGATTCAGGAAAAGAAATAATTTCTGGATGGGCGGCTAATAAACTTTGAAGAATTGTCGTACCGCTTCTCGGAGCTCCAACTAAAAATATCCGTTTCATTTGTTTACTGAATAAATTGTTTATGAGTAAGAGTTTTTAACCACAGAGAGCGCAGAGGACACAGAGGGAGAGAAGAAAGAGGGAGAGAAGAAAAAAGTATAATTCATGCTTCTCTCTGCGCTCTCTGTGGCCTCTGTGGTTAAAAAATCTTTTCCTAACTCCAGGTAAAATCCTCTTTCAATAACTCAGAAAGTTCCTGATTATAAGGTTCAAAATAACTGGTCAATTCTTGTTCAATCGCCTCCGGCATTTTGCTATAATCCTCAGCACTATTAACTTCATATTCTTTAACTGTGCTACCACTAATATCCAAGAAATTTAACACTTTAGCAAACTCTTTACCTGGATTTGCCTGAAAATCTTCACTCTTCAAAATCAGCAACTGTTCCCTTGGGAAATAATCAAGCCAATTCTTGATTTGTTGGACATAAATTCCCCGCGACAAGTAGGAATAATGCTGGTGATTGAAACTATAATAACCATCATTAGAGCGAATTTTCTCTATTTCACCTTTTAGTCGATCGCCCTCAGATGCGATCGCCTTTTCAAATTCCAACTTTTCACAACCGATCGCCACTTCTAAATTATAGTGCAACCAAGCACGTTTCACCGGATTTCGCAGCATCACAATCAGCTTAACATCCGGGAAACACTTGTAAACCCGTTCCGCCACCAAAGGATGATAAATATAGTAACCAGTCATCTCCCACAGCAACACCTTCTCACCCGCTACACTCCGAGTCAACTGCTTGTTGTACCACTCAACCCCCCGTTCAAAATTTAAATCAAAAAACTGAACTCTCCTAGCACCTTCTTTAATAATTTGCAGGTGATTTTCCAGATAGCCACACAAAGCCTCTGCGCCGCACTTTTGAGCACCAAGAATTAAGAAATCAGGTTTCTGTTTGTTTTTCAACTGAGTAGAAATATTGGTATAGCCTGGGTTGCTTTTATTCAAAGCGTGAGTTGTTTCAGGTTTTTCTGGTAAATCCAGTAACTCCATTTTGCCATGAAACTCCCAGTGGTAGGGCGGACAAAGAATCGTTTTTTGGTGTACAGTCGATCGCACATATAGCGGATAAACGTGCCAGTGATAGTCGTAAGCATAGGCCCAATTCTTTTCGTAAACCCCAGCATTCACATAATACTGACCATTTCCCAAGTCTAACCGATCCAAATGTAGCCTGATTTTGCCCTCACCTTTCGCCAGTGGCAACAATTTCCCCATTTGATTCGTATTGGTGTCGAAACAGTTTTGCCCATCTTCCCGGCTAATTGTCACCCCAAAAATAGCAGCAGGAATTTGCTTCGGAACTGAATAATGAATCTCTATGGTAACAGAATCACCGCTGTCAATTTCCTCATCTGGTAACACTTTGACATCCGTAATTTCTACTTCCAAAGAACCGAAGCGATTTTCATTAACTCGCAATTCCGAACCCGTACTGGTAACTTCAGGAGGACGCATGGGAGTGCGTTTTTCTGTGGACGATCGCATTTCCGACAAATATTGACCAGCCACCACTTCCGGTTCCCCGTAAGCCATGATTGTACCTTCCCGTAGCCACAAAGCCCGATCGCACAATTTCTGAATTTGTCCAGCATTGTGAGAAATCAAAACAATCGCACAACCTTTAGTCTTAAACTCAGTTATCTTATTCAAACATTTAGCTTGAAAAGCCACATCACCAACCGACAAATGTTCATCAACTAACAGCACTTCTGGATCAGTATGAATCGCCACCGAAAAAGCCAGCCGCATTTGCATCCCCGTACTATAAGTCCGCATCGGGCTATCAATAAACTGTTCCAACTCGGCAAATTGAACAATATCATCAAATCGGCGTGCTGCTTCGCGACGAGTCAAACCGGCCACCACCGCACCGACAAACACATTTTCTCGTCCAGTTAAATCCGAGTGAAAACCTGCACCCAAATCCAACAAACCGCCAATTTTACCATTAACTTGAATAGTGCCTTCTTCCGCGCGGCCAATACCGCCAACAAGTTGTAACAGTGTCGATTTTCCCGCGCCATTCTTGCCGAGAATTCCCAGCATTTCCCCAGGAGAAACACTAAAACTGATATCCCGCAGCGCCCAAAAATGTGCCTGCGGTTTCATCCGCCACCATCCCCACAAAGCCGCCTCCATAATCGTAAAAGGTCGATCGGCACTGTAGCGATTAAAACGTTTCCCCAAACCTTTGACAACAATAGCTTGACGCATTTATAGTTCCTCCACAAAACGATCGCTTTGTCGTCTAAAAATTCCTAGTCCGATTGGCAACAGAACTGCTACAATCAAAGTTACAGTTAATAGTGATTGCCAGTCGGGCTGCGTACCTTTCAAAAGTATGGCGCGGTAAGCTTCTATCAGTTGAACCATCGGATTAAACTGATAGAAAGGCAGAAACTCCTTCGGTATACTGTCCAGGTTATAAAAAATTGGAGTCAGATAAAAAAGCATCTGTAAAACTACGCCCAAAGTGTGCTGAGTATCCCGAAAAGTAACGTTCATGGCGGCGAGGGGATAAGCCAAACTCACGGTCAAAAAAAATTGAATTACCATCAAGACTGGCATATATAGCAACACTAAATTCGGCTGAATACCGTCAATGGCCAGAAAAATAATTAGCACCGGTAGCGCTAGCAAAAAGTGAATTAATCCAGTAGTTGTTGTCACCACAGGCAAAATTGCGATCGGAAAATTTGGCTGTCGAATTAAAGCCCGGTTGCTAGTAATCAATCCCGTTGATTGAAATAGCGCTGTCTGAGTCCAAGTCCAAATTAATAAACCGCTAAAAGCAAAGGAAGAAAACTGCGGAACATTCACCGGAATTACGGTTTTAAACACGAAAGAAAATACCGCCAACTGTAACAGCGGATTGATCAGAGTCCAAGCAATTCCCAGGGTCGATCGCTTGTAAAGTAGTTTCATGTCGCGATCGACCAACTCCCGCAGCAAATCGAACAAATGAGCCATTCTGCGCCGTCGATAACCCAATGTTTGCGTATTTCTCACCGCACACCCCCGGCTGCTACCTGCGGTTCCACCTGCTGCGGTTCAACATCAGGAAGCAGCGCCAACTGTTGAGCCTGTAACTGCGCTTTTCTGTAAGCAAAAGGGCTGCCTAGAGCTCCCAGCAACTCGCTGACTACCAACGGGCGGGGAAGTTTACCCGGATTCCGCAAGCGGCGCACCAGCCACCAACCGAACCAATTAAACATCGCAAATTTCAAAATTTCCAGGCGCGGAACAGTGCGGTTGCGATCGCACGTCAGCAAATAAGCCCCAAAACCGCGCCCGTTATCCTGCAACTGCTTGCTCAAAGCCTTGTCGCTGCGCCGATGCAAGTGCCACACAAAAGCGCGAGGCTCGTAAACAGTGGCGTATCCCTTCGCCAGAATCCGATGAAACATCTCAATATCTCCACAACCGCGAGTCGCAGTACCCACATCGAGAGCAACATCAAAATTACCAACTTCCGCGAAAACTTGCCGCCGGAAAGCCATATTCGCGCCCACGCCGTATTTGCTAGCCCACAGCAAATCCTGCACCGAAAGCTCGCTACCGTTGAATTTGCGGCTGTCGAGGTATTGCAACATTCCGCCGTACTTCAGTTCAAATTGCTGTTGCGCCACGGTTTCCAGTTCGGCGGCCGCCACTAAACCGCTCACTGCCATAATTTCCTCTTCTGCAAAACCCGCAGCAATACCCCGCAGCCAACCGCGATCGGGCCGCACGTCATCGTCAGTAAAAGCAATAATTTCGTGGCTAGCTTCAGCGATGCCGCGATTGCGCGCCCAGTCCAATCCTGGTCGTTCTTCTTTCACGTAGCGTACAGGTAGTCGCGCGACTAATTCAGCGGTGCTGTTGTTGGAAGGAGCGTTGTCTATGATGATGATTTCGCGATCGGGATAGTCGAGGGCGAGAATTGCTTCCAGAGCGCCTTTGAGCAAATCTGTGCGATCGCGCGTACAGATGACAACACTAATCGGTGGCAAGTCGCGATCGGTCACTGCTTCAGAAACAGCGCCGAACTCCTCTCTTAAAGTCGATCGCACCAACTCTTTGCCTAACTGATCCACAATTGTTTGCCGCACTCGATCGGCGGAAATTGTTTGTTGCCAGGGATCGTTACTAACATAAGCCCAGCCACGAGGCCGTCCCCGGTAGCAAACTAAAATGCGAACTCCTTCGTATTCTTCGAGTTGCCGAATCGGATTAATCTCTTCGGTAAACTCAATTTCCATCACTTTTATTGCCATAACTTGCTCCTAAAAATTTTGCAGCGGGAACTCGATAAAAAGTTTTGACTTTTGACTATTAAGTTGGTAATTGGTAATTGGTAATTGGTAATTGGTAATTGCTAACAATGCCCTGTTTGGCCAATGCCCTATTCCCCATGCCCAATGCCCAATTACCTAACTGAGAAAGCCTATATTGCCTTTTCCTCAATCTTTTCAGCAGTGCGGGGCATACCGTTAGCCCCGATCGCCCTAGCCAGAGGTTCAGCAAAATAAAGCGCCAGAATCGATCGCAAGTGAGATCCCCGCAGCGGTTCCATCGCCACTTGCGGCAAAATGTGGCCGACTCTCAGTTGGTCGTAATACAAATAAACCCCAGTCGGTCGTTCCGCGTCCAGCAGGTTTTCTGCTGCTTCCCAACCTTGGTACAAATCGATGTTAATTTCATGTCCGCCCAAATCAGTACGGGCCGGGCCTCCTTGCATAAAACTAGAAATTGCCGATCGACTTTTGAGTTCATCAATCACACCCCGCAAATACCAATAACCGCGCAACTTTGCCCGCAACCACCGCCAAGTTTCCCGCATCCCCAAGCTTTCGAGCAAATCTAGGGATTTCCTGGCTCCCATAGCCAGCAAATCCACAACCGCCGGCCAGAAAAACGCGATCGCCACCAAAATCTTTTCTATCCTAGAATAAGGAGTTTCGTAGTCTTTTATGTGCAGCATCGGCCTGAGTTCCGGGTGTCGCTGACCGATCAAAACATCCGAGCGCCCTTCCTGACGAGAGCGGCGAAAAGAGCGATCGAGATTGTTGGTTTCGTGTTCGTAATGATAGCCCACTGCGCCCGCAGCCAGAACAAAAGATACATCAGCTTTCAGCAAGCGCAGCCCAAACTCGTAATCTTCCCCGCCGCAGTTCCCGAAAGCCACATCAAAGCCACCAAGACGAGCAAACAAATCTGCATCCAGAGAAAGGTTGCCGCTAAGCAAATCTTGGTAGTGGAACCGGTGATCCGATCGGCTCATCTGGTAAAATTTTTCCTCCCACCAAGCCCGCACTTCTACATCAAAAAATCTGGTTCCTCCCTGCAACTTGGGCGGATAAGGGCCCATGACAGCGCAGCCCGCACGCTCATAATGAGCGCGCACATGGCTTTCCACCAGTAGTGGCATTGCTTCAATGTCATCATCTAGAAATAACAGCAATTCTCCCGTAGCAGCCGCTGCTCCGGTGTTGCGGGCGATCGCAGCACTGCGGCAATTTACCTCAATCGCGTGCAGTTTAAACGGAGCTTTGTATTCTTGTAACATTGCCAAAGTATCGTCAATGCAGCTATCTGCGACTACCGTAACTTCCATCAGGTCGATCGGATAAGTCTGCGAGTGCAAAGCTTCCATTGCTCGCCGCAGCGAAGAACTTCGGTTATGGCTGGGAATAATGACGCTGACAGTTGGATTCTCTTGGTTCATATTGGTTATTAGTTATTGGTTATTAGTTATTGGTTATTAGTTATTGGTTATTAGTTATTGGTTATTAGTTATTGGTTATTAGTTATTGGTTATTAGTTTCCCAATTCCCCATGCCCAATTCCCCATACCCAATTCCCCATGCCCCATGCCCCATGCCCAATTCCCCATACCCCATGCCCCATGCCCCATGCCCCATGCCCCATGCCCAATAACTAACTAATGACTTCTTCCTTAATTTCTTGCAACCGCTTCCTTGAAGCAAAATAAGCCATCGGGCCACTAATGCAGCCTCGCAATTGAGCCAACAGCAAATCTATCGGCACCGCATCCGGTTGCTTTCGTATTGAAGCAATTAACTCTGGAATTTGCTTGTAACGCAGCCATGCCAAAGCTAACAGAGGCACGCTAAATTCTCTGTTGACCACAAATATCCGCGTCCAGAAAGCATAGACTCCGATGCCGTAGCATTGCAGCAACTTGAGTAACTCTTCCCAGGTACGGCGGTGGCGGTGCCAGCTCACAGCTCTCGGCTCATAGACAATGCGGTAGCCCGCCCGCAAAATTCGCGCAAACATTTCGCTGTCTGAACCGCACTTAGCCGGTGTGCCCACGCCCAAAGCTTGGTCAAAGAGTCCGATGCAGTCGATCGCACTTTTCCGCAAAGCCATACTCCCCGAAACCCCCACAGGAGCTACTATCAGCGGATTGCAGTACGCCCCGTCAAAAACTCGGCGCTCGAAGCCCTGCCCGTAGGCGCTGTAGCGCTCAAACCATTCTTGCGCTTCCGTTTCCAGTTCCAAGGGCATGATTAGCCCCGTGACACACGTAACTCGCGGATCTCTAAAATTTCGCAAAAGCGATCGCAGCCAATTCGGATCGGGTACTGCATCGTCATCTGTAAACGCTACTAATTCGTGTTTAGCTTCACGTAAAGCTCGGTTGCGGGCGGAGCTCTCCCCCGCTACGTCTTCGCGCACATAGCGGATTTTTGGGTAATTTTTGATTAATTGACTGCTGGCGTCGGTAGCCGGACAATTGTCAATTACCAAGTATTCCTGACCGTCATCTGGCATCAACATCAGCGCGTCGAGACAGCGCCGCAAATCTTCCGGGCGATCGCGCGTGCAAACCGCTACTGTGGCGATCGGCATTGCCTGCACAGGCCCGCGTTCGTCCCATTCCAGGGCTTCGTAGAACCAATTTTTCCACAAGTTATCACCCGTAGCGTCCATCAGTATTTCCCGTAATTCGTCACCACAAATGCGACCTCCGACTACAGTAACAGTAGCTTGACCGATCGGCTTTCCGTGGAGTCTAATTAAAACCAGGGCTTTGCTGTAACGTTCCTCAATCGCAATTTCTGGCGGGAGTTTGGAGATTTCCAGGTCAAGAATAGCTGTTGCCATGAGTTATGAGATTGTAGATTGTAGATTGTAGATTGTAGATTTTAGGTTGCAAAAAACTAATAGATACTCAGTATTTTATCAGTATTTTAGCGGATGTATTTCAGCCAAGATTGTTGTATCGGATAGCAACTTATCAATGGCATACTTGCCGATCGTCGCTCTCGAATCAAAATATAAAGCCTCATTTTTGTAATTGCTATTATTTATTTTTACTTTCGATTACCCACTAATGTCAAGTTTTTTTTCAGATAACTAACTAATGACTTCTTCTTTAATTTCTTGCAACCGCTTTCTTGAGGCAAAATAAGCCATCGGGCCGCTAATGCAGCCCCATAATTGAGCCAACAGCAAATCACTAGGAATAGAATCCGGTTGCTTTCGCACTGAAGCAATTAATTCTGGAATTTGCTTGTAACACAGCCATTCCCAAGCTAACAGAGGCACGCTAAATTCTCTGTTGACCACAAATATCCGCGTCCAGAAAGCATAAACTCCGATTCCGTAGCCTTGGAGCGTTTTTTGCAATTCTCCCCAGGTGCGGCGGTGACAGTGCCAACTCAAAGCTCTGGGCTCGTAGACGATGCAGTAGCCCGATCGCAAAATGCGAGCAAACAATTCGCAGTCTTCCCCGCCCACAGTAGGAGTTCCCGCCCCCAAAGCTTCGTCAAAAGAGCCGATAAAGTCGATCGCACTTTTCCGCAAAGCCATACTCGCCGAAACCCCCACTGGACCTACAATCAGCGGATTGCAGTACGCCCCGTCAAAAACTCGGCGATAGAAGCCCCGCCCGTGGGGGCTGTAGCGCTCGAACCATTCTTGCGCCTCCGTTTCGAGTTCCAAGGGCATGATTAGCCCCGTGACGCACATAACTCGCGGATCGCTGAAATTTTGCAACAGCGATCGCAGCCAATTCGGATCGGGCACCGCATCGTCATCTGTAAACGCTACGAATTCGTGTTTAGCCTCACGTAAAGCACGGTTGCGGGCGGCGCTGGAGCCTGGTACATCCTCGCGCAGATAGCGGACTGTTGGGTAATTTTTGACCAATTCACTGCTGGCGTCGGTAGCCGGACAATTGTCAATTACTAAGTATTCCTGGCCGTCATCTGGCATCACCATCAGCGCGTCAAGAGTGCGCCCCAAATCTTCCGGGCGATCGCGCGTGCAAACCGCTACTGTGGCGATCGGCATTGCCTGCACGGGCCCGCGTTCGTCCCATTCCAGGGCTTCGTAGAGCCAAATTTTCCACAAGTTGTCACCAGCAGCATTCCTCAGTGTTTCCCGCAATTCGTCACCGACAATGCGACCTCCGATTACTGGCAAAAGAGCTTGACCGATCGGTTTTCCCTGCATTCTAATTAAAATCAAGGCTTTGCTATAACGATCCTCAACCGTAATTTCTGGCGGGAGTGTGTAGAGATCCAGGTCGAGAATAGCTGTTGCCATATTATTAAATGAGCAATTATTGGATTGAATTAGATTTCATATTTCAAATTTAACACTTACAAAAAAATACTCGGTATTTACCCGTATTTTAGCCGATTTATTGTTACCGACTATCTTCTAGAATATGCCTACTTATCAATGCAATTATTACCGATCGCACCGACCGAGTTAAACATAGATTTTGTTGTTGGTTTTATTTATTTTTACTTTTAATTACCCTCTACTGTCAAGCTTCTTCCTTCTTCCTTCTTCCTTCTTCCTTCTTCCTTCTTCCTTCAACATTGCAAACATTTTCACTCGATCGCATCATAGAGTCCCAACAAACGGTTAAAATCTCCTCATGCTGCAAATTGCGTGCAAAACAGGGAACTAACCGCAGTGATGGAACTCGATTGTTTACCGTATGGCGCCGGTCACGCCAATGAAGGAGTCTGTCTGTTAGTGCGAATGGGGCCGCACCGGATTTTACTCGACTGCGGTATTCAAGATATCGCACCACTGTCAACAAGTCTCGATCGCCCAATGCCAGCCGATTTAGTCCTGTGCACCCATGCCCATTCCGACCACGCCAGAGGTTTGCTAGCACTTCACCAATCTTTCCCGCAGTTGCCCATCTATGCAAGCGTTGTCACAACCCAACTGCTACCCCTCAACTGGCCACAACAGAGTCAGTCATCAGATTTGCACTTCTGTCAATCACTACCTTGGCAGTCGCCAGTCGAACTGCGCCGGGGACTCAGCGTCCAGTTATTCCCCTCTGGGCACTTGCCCGGAGGGGCCGCTGTACTCCTGACCTATGCTGCCCGCCACCGCACCTACAGCCTCGTTTACACCGGCGATTTTTTCCTGTCCAATTCTCGTTTAGTGGAAGGCTTGCCCCTCGGAGAACTCAGGGGACTCAAACCGGACGTACTCATTGTAGAAGGCAGTTATGGCACTGCACGTTATCCTCATCGCCGACAACTCGAAAATCAGTTAGCAGAACGAATTCACCGGGCGATCGCCGATGGATACTCCGTACTGTTGCCCACACCGGCACTTGGTTTGGGGCAAGAACTGTTGATGTTACTTCGCAGCCACCACTTTTTCACCGGCCGCGACTTAGATATTTGGGTAGATGGCGTTGTTGCTGACGGGTGCGACGCTTATCTGGAATTACTGCCACAATTTCCCACTGCTGTCCAAAATTTTGCTCTACACCAACCTTTATTTTGGGATGAAAGGGTCAAACCTCGCGTGCGCCGACCATCTCCTGAACAGCCACCACTGTTGGGTCAAAGTCCGTGTATTGTGATTACTGACGAAACTGCTGACTTAAATCTATACCTAGCCGATCGCACAAATCCTTGGATTGTACTTGCACCTCAAAAACCCGGATATCCTGTCCCAGAATCTCTTGTTAAATTACAGAAATCAGGAGTCCAACTCGTCGAAACTTACTTGCTATCGGAACACTGCGACGGGCCAGGAACTACACAACTAATTCACAATTTGCGTCCCCAGCACGTAATTTTGATCCACGGTTCCCCCGCATATTTGGCAGACTTAGCCAATTTGGACGAGTTGCGAAACCGCTACCAGTTGCACACTCCAGCCACCGGAACCGTCGTCGATTTGCCGATCGGGGAAATGTTTTTGCAACCTGCGATCGCCGAAACTAATTATGAGGGAGAACTCAGTGATTTGGGAACGGAAGTCGCGATCAGTTTGCCACACCCGATTACAGACGATCCCCGTTGGATGGGTTTTGCTGATACCGGGTTGGTAGAAGCGCGATGGCAAGGTGAAGAACTTGTGTTGCGGGGGATTTCCCAGCGAGAATTGCTTTTTCAAGGAGGCGATCGATCGCGCACAGTCAACATCGAATGCTGTGCTAACTGCCAACACTACCGTGGCCAGCGCTGTTGGAATCAGTTATCTCCTTTGTTTGGATTTAAAGTCACTCCCGATGGCTACTGTCCCGTCTTTGATTCCATACCGGATGCAGAAATCTTCCCCTTTGAAGAAATCGACAGCCAATAGCAGAACCTCGAAACCAGCCAGCAGAAAAAGCACACAAAAAAGGGAGAAAAGTTATTTTCTAATCTCCCAATTTTTATTTGTCCAGTAGACAAAAGTTCAAAACTAATCCAAACCAGAGTCCGGATAGTGATTGCGAATTTGTTCTGCTTCTGGACAATCGTCCGAAACTAAGGGCTCGCAAGTTCTCGATATCGAAGCCAACTTCTGGGACACAGATCCAATACTTTCTAGACGCACCATTTCTTCCCAAGAGCTGAGCTCGTCTTCTTCGTCCGTTTCGTAGCGCAGCGTGACTAGATCCCCTTCAATATCTAGGATACGAGCGCGCTCTATCCAACGTTGCTGATCTCGAAGAAAAATAGAAACCTCACGAAAAGATTGCCTGTTTACAGTAACGTACTTTGGGCTTTACATCGGAAGGCACAGTCTTATAGACTAGCCAGCTTCACGTTTTCCAAAACTTTGAAACCGATGGGAACTACCAAATAAAATTGTACCACTAAATCTACCTACTATGCCATTTGTCTTGTCACACATTGTGCATTGGCTAAATTGTCTGTATTGACTTCTTGGGCAAAATAGACCGGAAAATCATGAATAAAGTTGCGATCGATCCAAAGCGACAGTCAAACAGCGACAATAAAAACAAACTCTGCAAGAAAATCTTGCCCGCCCGATCGCCGATTTTGGGGCTAATGATTTGACTCCCAACCAAAAACAATCATTAAATTTCACAGATTGTGATGGAAGTCACTGACAGTAGGGGGTCACTAAATGTAGAAAATGGTGGCAGCCAATAACTAGCTTCAAAGCGGGCAGCGGAATCTGTGGCGGTTAAGCTAAGAAAATTGCAGTTCCGTTCAAAACAAATTGAAGTAAACGCGAGTCTTGCGTGTTAAGGAGGCTAATTAATGGTGTACGCAGAAAATTGGTCGCAGCCGTCTATTCTGGATCTAGCGCGATCGGGCAACTTTCAAGCCCTAAATTATTGGATTGACAGCCTGCTCCGACCACAAGGGATTTATGCCCGCGTAGAAGAAGCTCAGGCTGGATGCGTGCAAATCTTGGTAGAATTCCAGCGCGACTTTGCCTCAGATACCACATTACTGGGGAGCACTCTGCGGGAGGGCGTAGTCAAATTTATTTGTCACCAACTCTGGAGACTAAATTCGCCAGCAGTAGAAGGAGTGAGAATTCACGCCCGTTTAGCCGGAGAACCAGAGATTCTATGGAAACAATCAGTACGCATTGTCACTCCGGCTAATCGCGATCGGCGACGTTACCGCTCCCTACTGGTCGTTGATTGGGTTAAATTTAAAACCTATCGTTCCCTATTGCTAATCGGTTCATCACTGGCTTCATTTGTTCTGGGTTGTTGGGTGACATACCAGGAGGCTTCGATTCTGCGGTCATTCCCGATCGCCTCCGGGCAGCACCAAGCTGCATTAATGTCCGGGCCACCTCCCAAACGTGCCGATACCGTGCAAGCGGCTTTAGAAACATTACCAGTAGTACAGCACAAACAAGTTGCCAATCCTTATGACAAAACCGTCACCTTGATGTTTGGTGGGAATGTGAATCTATTGGATGCGTTTTCCCAAGTGGCAAACAGAGGCTACGATTGGGCATTCGCCAACATGGAAGAATATCGCAAAGCAGATGTGGCGATGGTTAACCTCGAAAATCCCCTAACTCGCTCTACCTTGGGTAAAAGTAAAAAACAATTAAATTTTAAAGCCGATCCAGAATTGGTCAAAGTATTAACAGCAGGAGGAGTGGATATTGTCAATCTGGCAAATAACCACGCTATGGACTACGAGGAACCCGGACTGGTGGAAACTATAAATACTCTAAATAATGCTGGAATTCAGAGTGTGGGAGCCGGTCGAGATATCAAAGAAGCTAGGCGTCCAGATATTATTGAAGTTAAAGGTCAGCGAATCGCGTATCTTGGTTATTACGATTCCGACCTCCAGGCTGCTGACAATGGGAAAGCCGGAACTAACTCTCGCCGAAACAACCGCGTAGCCGAGGATATTCGAGCTCTCAAAGGTCAGGTAGACTGGATTATTGTGAATTATCACTGGGGAGTAGAATTGGCAGATTATCCAGGAGATTGGCAGATAGATTTGGCTCGGTTTACGATCGACCAAGGAGCTGATTTAGTGGTGGGACATCACCCCCACGTTCTGCAAGGTGCCGAAGTTTACAAAGGCCGACCGATAGTGTACTCCCTGGGAAATTTTATCTTTGGCGGCAATGCTCGCAGCGATTATGACACAGCAGTGCTGAAAGTCTCGCTCAAAGACAGAAATATGAAAGTAGAATTTTTGCCTGTGGAGGTGAAAAAGTTTCAGCCAAAGGTGGTGAAAGGACCAGCGGGCGATCGCATTCTCAAGCGCTTCGAGCAGATTTCGAGTATTTTTGACAAGCCGATGCGATCGCAAATAGTTCTCGAAGCCCCATTATCGGCAGGTCAAAAAGTTCCGAATTCCCAATTACCAGGAGCCACAAAAAACGGTACACAACAACCCCAGCCCAATTCCCCATTTCTAGGAGGTGAAAGTAATACGCAAGAGCAACTCAAACCAAATTCTATGCCAGCTTTGCCCATTGCGCCCAAACAGCAGGAAAATTCGTCAGTTTTGAAGAACGGAAATTTTCCGGCTGCTGAGTCAAGCCCGCCTCCAACTAAAGATTTGCCATCGCGCCTCTACCGAGGTCAAAATCCCAAACCTAGCGGGGAATCAGATCCGTTTACCAAAGAGCCATTCATCAAAGAACCGTTCATTTCGCCTCCATCTCCCAGTTCGGGAACAGTGTTAGGCCCTCAAGGCTATCTTCCCCAAACTCAGTCTCCATCCTTCAAAGTCTCTCTCAAAGAACCGACTCCCAAAGCGCTGATTCCAGTTACCAAAGTCTCCAGGGACTACAAGCCGATCGCCCTGCCTCCTCTATCTGCAAAGATAGGTTAGCCAGCAGCCAGGACTACTATAAAGCCGTCCTAAAAGGACGGGGTTTCAACCCATTTTTATGATGACAAGTCAGTTTGCGATCGCGATCGAGGAAAAGCAGTACAAAACCTACGTCCTGTCCGACAAAACCGCTAACTCCATTCTAGAAGTTGTGCCGGAACGAGGCGGTATTGCCACTAGCTGGCTGGTTGAAGGCCAAGAAATCTTCTATTTAAATGCCGAACGGTTCACGAATCCCGATTTGACTGTACGCGGTGGAGTGCCAATTCTGTTCCCGATTTGTGGCAATCTCCCCGACGATACTTTCACACACAAGGGAGAGGAGTGGAAACTCAAACAGCATGGCTTTGCTCGCGATTTGCCTTGGACAGTAGGCGAACAAGTTACGAAGGGAAGCGCGGCTATTACCCTGATTCTCGACAGTAACGAAAAGACTCTGGCTGTTTATCCCTTTGATTTCCAACTCGCCTTTACTTATCAAATTAAAGGCAATTCTTTGGAAATTTTTCAGCGATATACCAATCTGTCTGAAGAACCGATGCCGTTTTCTAGTGGCTTCCACCCTTACTTTTTAGCGCCGGATAAATCCAAGCTGCGCTTTGAAATTCCGGGGATGCAGTACAGAGACCAGAACACTCACTCCAAGGGTTATTTCACCGGGGTTTTTGACCCCAACCTGGACGAAATTGATGTTTCCTTTGATGAGCTCACCGGTCTTGCTGCTACTGTCACTGACTCATCGCGCGACTTGCGCCTCACCCTCAGCTACAACTCTAGCTATGGCAAGTTGGTGTTCTGGATGCTCAAGGGCAAGGATTTTTATTGTTTGGAACCTTGGACTGCTCCTCGGAATGCCCTAAACACAGGCGCACACTTGATTTATTTGCCCCCCGGCGCGACTTGCGAGATGCTGATTCGGATGACTGCAACTTTTTTGTAAAAAAGACTTGCTATTTAAATAGATGGGTGCTACTATTGTTGAATGTGCGCGGTGAAGATGCTGTCGCGGGTCGCTAGCTCAGCGGTAGAGCATTCGGCTTTTAACCGATTGGTCTCGGGTTCAAATCCCGGGCGACCCATAAATCAGCATAAACTATAAATATTGAGTTCAGAGTTTAAGGCTCTGAACTCAATATTTTAGTAGGGACACGTATTTTAGTAGGGACTAAGGCCCCGTGCCCATTGGTGTCAACTTAAGGTAAAACTTATAGTCCGACAGGGGTTGAAACCCCTGTCTCATAGCGCAAGTCCTCTCAAAGAGGACTGAAGAATTAG
>REAP01000109.1 GCA_004294385.1 Oscillatoriales cyanobacterium
GTAGTATCTCGTCGCAGTGTTCCGAGAGCATGGGAGAGATCGGCGAAGGTTTCTAAACTCATAGTTCCATGTTTGACAGCAGGGTGTCCTTGACGAGCAATTCCCACAAACCGCTCTTCAAAGATAGGTGCCCATTTTGTTTGGCGAGGTGGATTTGGGAAAACACCCAACGCCACATCGATCGCGCCCTGTTCTAGCAAATCTCCAACACTGTCCTTCTCAAACCCAATCATCCGGAAGTTGAGTGACGGGGCTGTTTGACAACTAAACTGTAGCAGCGGTGGCACCAGGACAAGACTCGTGTAATCTGAACTCCCAAGAGCAAACGTGCGATCGCTAGAAATTGGCTCAAATGCCTGACTGGAGGTAACGGTTTGACGAATCTGTTGTAATCCAGCTAAGATACCGGGCGCGATCGTCTGGGCTTTGAGCGTCGGCTGCATCTGTCGTCCTAGCCGCACAAACAATTCATCTTCAAACAAGACACGGAGACGACTGAGAGCTGCACTCATTGCAGGCTGCCCAATCTGAAGCTCTTCAGCAGCTTTCGTAACGCTGCGCTGTTCTAGTAGGGCTTCAAAGGCAACCAACAGGTTCAGGTCAATCGCTGACAAATTTATCGATTTCATTGATACTATTCATCTAAAAAATCGTCTTGTTTAATAGTTTAAGGGTTGGTACGGTGAATGGTATACCAAATTCAATCAGCAGTTTTTGATGACTATGACGCAGAAAGTAGCAGTAATTACTGGCAGTCACAAAGGCTTAGGCTATGCGATCGCCCGCAAGTTAGCACAGAAAGAGAATATTCAAGTTGTGCTGACGAGTCGTCAGGAGCAAGATGGTCTGGCCGCTCAACAGCGCCTATCAAGCGAAAATATTCAAGTGGATTTTCATCCTCTGGATGTCACGAGCGATGCTAGTGTGCAACAGTTCACAACCTGGTTGCAGCAGGCTTATGGCAGAGTCGATATTCTGGTCAATAATGCGGGTGTCAACCCGACGATGCAGCCAGAAGAATCCAGCCTGCTCACGGTTCAAATGGAAACGATGCTGGCAACTTTCGCAACCAATGTTTTAGCCGTTGCTCGAATGACACAGGCTCTAGTGCCATTGATGAAAGCGCAAAACTACGGGCGGATCGTAAATGTGTCTACTGAAATGGCTTCGCTGGCATCTATGAGTAGCGATTACTATCCTCTAGCGCCTTCGTACCGCCTTTCTAAAGTTGGGCTAAATGGACTGACCGCGCTTTTAGCAAAGGAATTTCAGGGTACAAACATTTTGATAAATGCTTACTCTCCTGGCTGGATGCAAACCGATATGGGTGGCTCTAATGCACCGTTCACAGCCGATGAAGGAGCCGAAACTGCCGTATATCTGGCAACGTTGCCAGAAGGTGGCGCACAGGGTAAGTTTTTTGCCGAAATGCGAAAGTTTGGTGGCCCGATCGCACTGCCTTGGTAATCGCTTTTGAACCTAAGATACAAAACTATTACAGCGAGACGAACCTACGATGACTCCAACTGAAGAACAAAACTTAGCGATCGCCCGAATCTTTATTGAGCAGTTTTTGGGCAAGGGTAATATGTCCATCGCGGCGGATGTACTGGATGAAAATGTGCAGGCAATCACCGGATTAAAGCCAGATGGGCCAATTGACGGCCGTGAAGCATACAAGCAAGTGTTTAGTGCCTTTTTCGATGCCTTTCCTCCCATTGCGGGTTCAGAGATGACAATTGAAGATATTTTTGCCACAGGCGATCGGGTGGTCGTTCGGTTTCGATCCGTGCAAAAACATACCAAAGAGTTTTTTGGTGTTGCCGCCACAAATCGGGATATCACATTCATTGAAACTCATGTCATGCGATTACGAGACAGCAAGATTGTAGAAAACGTGGTGAGTGCTACCAATCTGGAATTTGAAATGTTAATGGCTCCTGTTTTAACGCCGTTAATTCTCAAGTAAAGGTGCTCTGTCGTAGAAAATCAACTAATACAGGAGAATCAAAATGAAACTTGTTATCTTTGCTCCCACCGGGATGATTGGCAGCCGGATATTGAATGAAGCCTTGTCTAGAGGGCATATTGTAACTGCCATTACTCGCGATCCCTCGCGCTTTTCGATCGCACATGAAAATTTAACCGTCGTTGCGGGTAATATTCTTGATGCCACTAGAGTGCAGTAGGACCTAGCGGTTCTGCCCCAGATGTGATTGTCAAGGCGGCTCATTCGTTGATTGATGGCGTATCTCGTGCGGGGATTCGTCGTTTGATTGTCGTAGGCGGTGCAGGCATTCTTAACGTTGCGCCGGATGTACTGCTGATGAATAGCCCTAATTTTGTGGAGGAATACCGTCCGCTTGCCGCCGTTCACCTTGAGGCGTATAACCTTTACAAGGCTTCCAATCTTGACTGGTCATTTGTTTGTCCGGCGGCTGAAATTTTCCCCGGCGATCGCACGGCTATATTTCAGGTTGGGGCAGATCATCTACTCATCAATGAAAAAGGAGAAAGTCGTATCTCTGCTGAGGATTATGCGATCGCGTTCATAGATGAAGTGGAGCAGTCCAAGTATATTCATCACCGGATGACGGCTGCTTACTGAGGGTTTTTTACTGTGGCGACGAAGCTGAGGAAAAATCCTACGTCATTTATCATCGTGTTTTGATGGATGTTCTCGAATGTCGTAAATCATGAAATCAAAGGAGAAAAAAGATAATGGTCAACAGCGAATCAAACGGTAAGGTCGCATTAGTGACAGGTGCGAACAAAGGGCTTGGGTTTGAAATGAGCCGCCAGTTGGCACAGCAGGGATTGACGGTGATCGTTGCAGCCCGTAACCTCGAAGCGGCGGTCGCAGCAACAACAAAGCTAAAAAATGAAGGATTGAAAGCCGAAGCGATCGTACTTGATATTAATGACAGTGCTCAAATTCAGTCAGCAGTTCGAGAGATTCAGGATCGGTTCGGTAAACTTGATGTTCTGATTAATAACGCTGGAGTCATGTTGGATGGTGAATGGGCAATCAGCAATGCAAGCTCTGTATCGATCGACACGATCCGCCAGACATTCGACACCAATTTTTTTGCTTTGGTTGAAGTAACTCAAGCCCTGTTGCCGTTGATTTTGAAAAGTCAAAGTGGACGGATTGTCAATATGGCGAGTATCGAAGGATCGCTGACTCTTCATGCCGATCCAAGTTCGTTCATTTATGACTCCAAACCCTTTGCTTATGATGCTTCTAAAGCTGCGGTCAATTCTTTTACCGTGCATTTGGCGCACGAGTTGCGAAACACACCTGTGAAGGTAAACAGTGCTCATCCCGGTTGGGTCAAAACCGAATTAGGCGGTGACGGCGCAATGATGGATATTACCGAAGGTGCGAAAACAGGTGTGCAGTTAGCCACCCTTCCTGATGATGGTGCCAGTGGGGGCTTTTTCCACCTCGGTCAGCCTGTGCCTTGGTAGTTTCGGAATTCAATATGGCGTTTAGAGGAAATCAACCGATGTCTGACGTGCAACCAGAAGCCCATCAGAATGTTTACCCGCAAAATGTCGTTACGGGGGTAACGGCAAATTCGGTCATGCAAAATCCGGATGCGATCGACGAGGAATTTTAGGTTAGGGTTGTATAGCAGTCGCCAAGGCGAAGAAGGTCATTGAACCCAACGACTGTGTTTATCCTGAGCGTAGTCGAAGGGCTCAGGGAGCGATCACATAAATGCCTTAACCACCTTGGCGGTTGCTATACATCGGGCTTATTTGTGAGCGTTCAAGATTCGGATATATGACTGACGTAAGGATTCAGGTCTAAAAACTTGTGGCTCCAACGCTTGTCTGGAAAGGGTTTTAGGGCAAAATAAGGGTTTTTGTCTTTCGTGGTTGATTGTCAAGCTTAGGACGAAAAATGACAGCTTTTCGTCCTAAGCTTGAGAATAGAGATTGATTTAGCATCAAGCTCCATATCTAAAGTCTTTGCCCAGCAAGGAGTTATGTTACCTGAATCCTTACTGACTGACAGCTTCTATAACTATTAAACTAAGAGGGCTGAAGCCCAACTACGTCCGCGAATCTTTTTGAGAAAGGCTATACCTTACTTGCGCAATGACTTGTTCAATTTCTTGAGGAGTTGCACCAGCAATTGCTGATACAAAACTGCAACCAACGGATATACTGATTAAGTGAATCGATCTAGTAACTATCCCAAGAATCCAGGGCTAATAGGAACCGATATGTTTGAGGTTGCGGTTGGACACAGTAACGATCCGGACTCTCTCCTTGCAGTCAATGAGTTACTGGAGCAGTGCAGTGTTGCGTTGGCTGGCAGGATGCCTCAAGCGGGCATTTTGTTTGCTGCGATCGACTTTGATCACGCCCTCATTCTGCATCGCATTCAGGAAACGTTTCCAGGAATTGCTCTCATTGGCGGCACAACAAACGGGGAAATTTCTTCGGTCTTGAAATTTCAGCAAGATTCCCTAACCTTAATGGTATTTGCATCAGATGAAGTGGAAATTTACGCTGGTCTGGGACGCAATGCTTCAAACAATCCAATAGCCGCTGCCCACCAAGCCGTCGCAGCAGCCAAAGTGCAAGCGACCCAGCAGCCAAAGTTATGTTTGACGTTTCCTGATAGCCTAACTGCCAGCGGTGTCCTTATCTTAGACGGTTTGAAACAAGCACTAGGATCAGTCCCGATCGTGGGTGGTATGACAGCCGATGACTACACGTTTGAAGGAACGCATCAATTTTTTCAAACGGAAGTTTTGGTTGATTCCATTCCAGTGCTGCTCTTTTCCGGTAATCTACTCTTTTCACACGGGGTTGCAAGCGGTTGGAAACCGATTGGTAGGCGCAGCCAAGTTACCAGAGTCGAGGGCAACATAGTCTATGAAATTGATGGTCAACGGGCACTCGATTTCTATCAGCATTATCTGGGCATGGACGCATTCGCCTCTCAGTATGCAATTTATGCCTTGGCGATTTTTGAGTCACAAGGTGAACGCTTTTACATGAGAGCACCAAGCGGCTATGATCCCGAAACGGGCAGTATTACCTTTTTCTCAGATATTCCTAAGCAAGCGATCGTTCAAATCACTGACGTATCCCGCGATGAGATTCTAGCAGCTTCTAAAGACTCCTTGCAGGAAGCCATTCAGAACTATCCTGGTACTGAACCAGCAGCGGCACTGCTCATTTCTTGCGCGGCGCGGCGACGTATTCTGGGAACTCGCACCAATGAAGAGTATCAGCTTGTTGAACGCGTTATTCCCCAGGCAATACCTAGCTGCGGCTTCTATGCCTATGGCGAAATTGCGCCTTTGAACTATCAGGGGCCAACCCGGTTTCACAACAAAACATTTATATCTTTGCTTTTAGGGGCGCGTTAAGTACTAATACAATTAATACGGTAACAGCAGGCTGACGCAATGGAAAAAGCCAATCGAATACTTCAGAAAAAATTGGAACGCTCTGAAACAGAACGGGTACAGTTGGAGATTGACAACGAGAAAAAAACGCTCCTACTGAAACAGGTCATCAGTGATTTGGAGCAATCTCAGTCTGAACTGAAGCAAAAGCAGAACGAACTAGAAGTAGCATTCAAAAACCTGCAAACTATGCAGGACAAAATGGCGAATCTGGGTAGTTTGGTCGCTGGAGTCGCTCACGAAATTAATAATCCGATCGGATTTTTAGCCGGAAATTTGCAGCCTGCCCGTGACTATATCACTGATTTGCTTGGCTTGCTTGATTTATATCAACAGAAATTTCCAAATCCTGGAATAGAGATTAACGCTGAAATCGAAGCGATCAATCTAGACTACCTGCGCGAGGATTTACCGAAACTGATTGCGTCGATGCAAGAGGGAATTAATCGCATCCGAGATATCAGTAGTAGCCTGAGAACGTTCTCTCGTGCTGATAGCGATCATCCCGTTGCCTTCAATATTCATCAAGGCATTGACAGCACATTGCTCATCCTGAAGCATCGCCTTAAAGCAAATGACTTGCGACCAACGATCGAAGTGATCAAGCAGTACAGCCAGCTACCGCTAGTGGAATGTTATGCAGGGCAATTGAGTCAGGTCTTCATGAACATTTTTGCAAACGCGATCGATGCCCTTGAGGAGGGCAGTTCACAATATAACTTCAGCGAGATTCAAGCCAGTCCAAATATCATCACGATCGGGACAGAATGCACTCAAGACGGTAAGCACGTTTGTATTCGCATCAAAGATAATGGCGTTGGTTTGCCAGAAGACATCAAGCAAAAAGTGTTTGATTATTTGTTCACCACCAAGGCTGTCGGTCAAGGAACAGGCTTAGGATTAGCTATTGCTCATCAAATTGTGGTTGACAAGCACAAGGGTACGTTAACAGTCAATTCTGCCTCAGGGCAAGGCACAGAATTTGTGATTAGCCTCCCAATTAAAGCGGACGTTACCATTCGATGAAAGTCATTAGAGACAACAGTCCGGACAGTTTTCAATCACCAACGGTAGAATGCGGGTTTCAGGCTTCTCAGTGATATCAATTCCGGTAACACCGGAATGATGTTGACTGTTGACTGTTGACTGCGCCGCCCTGAGCGGAGTCGAAGGGTTGACGGTTAACGGTTAACGGTTGACAGTCAACGATGAGCTCGAATTTATTATTCCGATGCTAACAGATTTGATATCACTGGATAGCCAGGAGAGTCGAAAGATTAGGCTCTCTAACATGAGGAAAGCTTTCAAAATTGCGCCGCACCCAATCCATTCCAACTTCATTATTGAGTTTAATTTTCTGAGGTGTATTGGGATAAATCTTCCCTAAAATATCCGCATCTTGATCCACAACAACTTTGCCAAAATTGAGATATGTTCCCCCCAAAACCTTAAATATAGGATGCTTTGCTTGACCGAACAGCAAAATATAAGTCCGCGTCCGATTCTCGGCTTCTGGTACGAATATATGACACTGTGCAGCTTTGCCGAATGGCATTTCTCCATGAAAAATCACTAGACATGGGAAATGATTTTCTAAATGAGCTTTAAAGGTACTCGGTAGTAGCAACAAATCCGGCTTTCTGAGCTTTTCTGCCAAACTGTAAGGTGCCGTCGGCATATCATAAAACGCATGGGATTGATGCCCTTCATCGATGAATTGATGAAATTCGACATTGGTAATCTTAAATAAGTCTCGGTGAGTGCCGTTTTGATGATTGTAGTCGTGCATATTTAGCAGCATTGTCAGCAAATCTGTCTCAACGGTGCGATCGGCAGTATGCCCGATGAAGTAGTAAGTTTCGGCGATTTCCTTGAGCACATTGGGGATGGGAACTTGCGGTTCGTATTCCCCATAAGACCAAATCAAGTCATCTTGAATAATCAGATCTAAGGGTTTTAGTAAGGGCAATGTTTTTTGATTCGAGCCTGGTAATACGGTGCAGCCTTCAGGATCAAATTTCAGAGCATGAAACGGGCAGACGACACCGCTTGTGCGATCGTGATCGCCTTCAGCTTCGCACCATCCTTCTGACAGCATTGCTCCCATGTGCGGACAGGCGTTGGGCAAGGCATGGATGTTTCCGGCAATATCTTTCCACATCACATAGTCAGTGCCGTACAAGGAAATTTTGCGAGGCTGGTTCGCTGTCAGCATTGACTTATGTGCCAACAACCAAGGCGCACCGGGAAGCATAGACTGCATGGTGTTCTCCTTTAAATATAAAATTGTGAGAGATTTGTCGCTTTTCTAGAATATGACAGAAGATTCGCATTCGTCAAGCAGTTTGCGCCGCCAACCGAAACAGCAGCGTGGTAAAGAAAGAGTCGAAAAAATCTTGGATGCGGCAGCAGCAGTGTTTGACGAGGTGGGCTATTGGGAGGCGACAACCCATCTCATTGCAGCAAAAGCAGGGACTGCGATCGGTTCTCTGTATCAGTTTTTTCCTGATAAAGCTGCGATTTTTAATGCAATGGAGTTACGTCATGCCGATCGCGTTAAGGCGATGTGGGCGCAGACAAACACGTCGGAAATCGTTCAGTTACCCCTGCGTAAAATGATCCATACCCTTGTCGCTGCTGTTGCTGAGATGTTTGAACAGCCTGTATCGCGGGTGGTGTTTGTGCAGTTTTATATAGCGCGGGAGATTTTTCAGTCGATCGATGAAAGTATGACTCAGGAGGCGATCGACTTTATGGCGAGTCTTTTGCAGCCAAGAAATCCGAGTTTGGGTCCGGCTAAGTGCAGCCTGTTAGCGGAGGTTTGCGTTCACAGCAGTAATGCTGTCATTCTGTCGGCACTTCGTAATCGCGATCGACAGCATCGCCAACAACTGATACAGCAGATTGAGGATTTGTTGGTGTCGTATTTAGAACCCTATGTGGGGGAAGGTCGATCCAGTCATGTAATGAAAGTAATGAAATGTCCTCATTGTCGATCGCAGCAGTTGTCCAAAAACGGGTATCGACGGGGGAAGCAGTGCTATCGCTGTAAGGAATGTGGCAAACAGTTTGTCGAGAATTCCGTGCGATCGGTTATGTTGAATCGGACACAATCTGAGTTGTAGTTTTCTATACCCGATCGCCATACCCAACACTTCAAAATTACCAGTGGTGCGTTAGCGAAGCCCTCGAAGAGGATCGCCCTTCAACTCGGTACGATTGCTATCATAAGCGAATTAGACAGTCGATCAGACACAAAAGGTATATCATAATCTTAACCAGATCATTTCTTCCCAGATATGCTCTATTGTTCTAATCCCAGGTGCTCTCATCCCTTCAATCCTGACAACTCTAAATTTTGTCAAAGTTGCCGATCGCAAAGCCTCAACCCTCTATTCAGAAACCGCTACCGCGTGATTCGACTTTTGGGCGAAGGAGGATTTGGCAAAACTTATGAAGCGATAGATACCGATCGCATGGATGATCCTTGCGTAATTAAACAGTTTATGCCTCAATTTCAGGGAACTTCCGCAATTGAAAAAGCAACAGAACTGTTTAAGCAAGAAGCCAAACGACTTTACGAACTCGGTGAACATCCCCAAATTCCTCGATTAATTGCTTATTTTGAACAAGATCAGCGACTTTATCTCGTACAAGAGTTGATTGAAGGGCAAAATTTACTCGCAGAACTAACTCAACAAGGCGTTTTTAGTGAAGAAAAAATCTGGCAATTACTCGCAGATTTACTACCAGTTCTGAAATTTGTTCACGATCGCAATGTCATTCACCGAGACATTAAACTTGAGAATATCATCCGCCGTCGCATCTCCCTTCACTCATCTCTCCCAAAGATTAGAAATTTGCGTAATTCAACTTTCCGAAATGGAGGAAGTGGAGATTTAGTTCTGATCGATTTCGGCGTTTCCAAACAAGTAACTGGCTCCCTTGTCAATAAATCAGGCACAACAGTGGGAACTCCAGGATATTCACCTATGGAACAAATGCGAGGTCAAGTTTTTCCGGGAAGCGATTTGTATAGTTTGGGGATCACTTGTCTGCGGTTATTAACTAACTGCTTGCCAAAAATTGATGGCTCTGATGAGCTTTACGACCCAATTAATGGTGTTTGGAACTGGAGAAAACAAATACCAGATGGCACAAATTTAAGTCTGAAATTGGCAGAAGTTTTAGATAAATTAATTCAAGATTATCTCAAAAATAGGTATCAATCTGCTGATGAAGTGATTAAAGCCTTAAATATTTATTCTTTACCACCCCAACCTCCTCATGTTAGGGGAGGACAAGTCGCTCTAAATTCTGCTCAGACAAAGGGAGGGAAACTTGCGATAAATGCTGCTCGTAAACATGGAGCACAGCTTCTTGTTCAAACTCCTCTTAATTCCGCGCAACTTAATAGTAAAGTTTCTATTGCTCAAAAACTTAATAGCAATTTGGCCATTGGCAATGCCAAAACTAATATCATTTCTGCCAAAAGCACTTTTGATTTTGAGGTTATGACGGTAGATAAGTGGGGTATACCAAATAATATTCAAAGTGGCAAAGCAGATTTTTTTGAAGAAAATATCGGCAGCGGTGTAGTTATGGAAATGGTATCTGTTCCTAGCGGTGATTTCACGATCGGCTCTCCAAATGATGAGGGAGATAGTGATGAGAAACCTCAGCAACAATTGACTTTAGCACCTTTTTATATAGGCAAATTTCCGGTCACTCAGGCGCAGTGGAAAGCAGTGGCGCTACTGTCGGAAATTAAAATATTTCTTAATCCCAATCCTTCCCGTTTTCAAGGTGTAAATCGACCTGTAGAAAATATATCTTGGTACGAGGCTATGGAGTTCTGTGCTAGAGTTTCTCTGAAAACTGGTAAGAATTATCGCTTACCTAGTGAGGCTCAATGGGAATATGCTTGCAGGGGAAAAACGCTGACGGATTTTCACTTTGGAGAAACTATTACAAAGGAGTTGGCAAATTACAACGCAAATTCTAATTATGCTGAGGCTGCGAAGGGAATTTATCGCTGTCAAACAACTGATGTTGGTAGTTTTAAACCGAATGCTTTTGGATTGTATGATTTCCACGGCAATGTTTGGGAATGGTGCGCGGATTTTTGGCACAGTAATTATAATGGTATGCCTGGGGATGGCCGTGTTTGGCACGATCGCGGTGACGATTCGCTGAGGCTGTTGCGAGGCGGTTCTTGGAACGATCATCCTCCGAATTGTCGCAGCGCGTGTCGCCTTAGATATCAGCCGGATTGCAGAGCTAGTATTGTGGGTTTTCGTGTGGCTATTTCCGTTGATTGAGTAATTGTTGTAGGGGCAAACCCCCCGTGGCGGTTGATGCCCAACGACTGTGTTTATCCTGCCCTTCGACGGAGTTCATCCTGAGCGTAGTCGAAGGGCTCAGGAACCGCGTAGTCGAAGGGCTCAGGAATGGTTCGACTACGCTCACCAACCGCCGCGTAGCGTCGAGAAAGCCCTTCGACTCCGCTCAGGAACCGCGTAGCCGAAGGGTCGAACCATTGCCCCAATCAGTGGGGGTAGGCACTCTTGGCACTACCCCTACATATTTGTACAACTGATTTAGGATTGCTATATCGCTCTTATTGTCCCAAGTTTTGTCAAAATATTGTCCGAAATTCAGCTTTTTGACTGACTAATTTGGCAAGTGGGAATTGTGATAATAAACAGACTACCGTTTCCCGACTCTGATTCACAGCGTAGTGTCCCGCCATGCCTTCCAGTAATGATCTGATAGCTAATGGATAACCCCAAACCAGTTCCCTTACCAACTGGTTTTGTTGTAAAAAATGGATCGAATAATCGCTGCTGCACCGATTGAGGCACTCCTAAGCCATTATCACCAATTTCAATAACTACTTGGTTGCGATCGCACAAACGAGTACGAATCGTAATACAAGCGTTGAACTCCCCTAATTTAGTAAACGCCTCTTCTAAAGCATCGATCGCATTGATCAGAATATTCATAAACACTTGATTTAGTTTTCCGGCGTAACACTCGATCGGGTGTAGATTACCATAGTCTTTAATCACCTCAATGCTTGGTCGATCCGACTTAATTTTCAAACGGTTCTGCAAAATCATCAATGTGCTATCAATGCCCTCATGGATATTAACACTCTTAATCTCGGCTTCATCCATGCGAGAAAAAGTTCGTAGCGATGTTACAATCTCCTTAATTCGCTTTGCCCCAACCCCCATAGATTCCAAAATTTTCGGCAAGTCTTCAATTATAAACTCGATCTCACTATCTTCTGATTCTTCCCAGTTTTCAGGATGCGGGCCGGGATAATGCTGTCGATATAGCTGAAGCAGTCTTACCAACTCCTGAGTGTAATCGGCGGCATGAGTTAGATTGCCGTAGATGAAATTCACTGGATTGTTAATTTCATGGGCAATTCCGGCAACCAATTGTCCAAGACTTGACATTTTCTCACTTTGAACTAATCGGGTTTGCGCCTGCTGGAGATTGTAGAGAACATTTTCTAAATCAGCAGTTCGCGCCTCAACTCTAGCTTCTAATTCTTCATTCAGAAATTGTAGCGCTTCTTTGGTTTTTTTGCAAGCAGTGATGTCATTACGAATAGCAACATATTGGTAAGGGTTGCCTGCTTGATTCAGGAACGGGACTATAGTGGTATCTACCCAATAGTAAGTTCCATCTTTAGCCCGGTTTTTGACTTCTCCTCTCCAGACTTTGCCGCTAGAGATAGTCTGCCACATTTCACTGAAAAATTCTCTGGGATGATATCCTGAATTAATAATGCGGTGAGTTTGTCCCAATAGTTCGGTTCGCGAGTATTTGGAAATTTCGCAGAACTTGTCGTTGATGTAGGTAATCTTACCTTTGCGATCGGTAATTGCGACGATAGATGATTGATCGAGGGCAAACTTGACATCGGCAAGTTCTTTTAGTGTTCGCTGCAAAGACTTTTCAGTATATTCTCCTGACTCAACGTTGTTCGTGGGGCATTTTTCTGCATTATGTTTAATGTTTGCTCTTTGCTCAAAATCTACTAGGATCGCAGCAGGTTCAAATTTTATGCCCAAAGCGGTGCTGATTTCGAGGATTTCTAGAAAACTAGCACATTGATAATCTGTGTCTTCATGCTGCTTAATGATATCTACGTCTATTTCTAGTTTATCAGCGAGTTCTTGCTGGCTCATTTTTGATGCTATGCGAGCTTTAATTAAAGCATCGGGTAGTTTTTTTAAGCTTTCGATATTAATATGAAGTGGCTGTTTTTGGTCGCAATTAATCAGTCCTTCATATTCGGCAATTTCTAAATTTAAGTTTTCAATTTTACTTTGGTAAGATTCCTTGGGCAATTTCCAGCTTGTTCCTTCGGATTTCAAGCTTTCATTACTATCGAATTCACCTACAAACTGGTGAAATTGTCGCAACCAATCTAAGGATTGGTGGTATTGTTCATTATTTTTGATAGTCATGGCTCACCGGATTGTAAAGTTATAGCAATAATCCGTGGTAGATTATTGATTATTGTATCAATTTTAGAATATTCTATGTGAATTGTCTCTAAATAATTAGCTTGTCTTTTTGACCGGCACTCCGATCGAGATAATTGAAATCGGACGATCGCCAAGGGTGATATTATTGAACTGCCGATCGCATCTATCTCTTGATCGCACGAGCAGCCCTTTCCCCGATCGACCCAGCCAGCCCATGGCGATCCCCAACTCAGCGGCATTTGTGGAAATTCGGGTCTTGGCCGCGTTCAAAGACGATCTGAGAGTTTACATTGGAGACAGAATCTGCAACAATTAGTAAGTAACAAAAATTGATTTTAATAGAAGCTTCAGCCACTACGCTAATTAGTGTAGGTTGGCATGAAGAAAATGCCAATGGTAAAAAAAAGTCGCAATGCAGTTAGTTCAGATCCAGAAAGCAAAGTCAAAGTCGGACTTTCGCTGACTCCTTATAGTGCCGATCGATTGAACGCAATCGCTCGCAAGCTGGGCATATCCAGGTCAGAACTCCTAGAACGCTTGGCAAAGGGTACTTTGGAGATTTCTACCGACAAGACGGAAGTTAGTGTAAGTTGGAAAAAAGGTCAAGAAACTGCGATCGATGTCGCCGACTCGATCGGGGAAACAGCCGAAAAAAGCGAAATTAATCATGCTAAAACGGCTAAAACTGATTCGGAAAATCAGAGTACGCAGCCAAATCCACTGCAAGCAAGTTACGAAACTTTACTTTCTCAGTTATCGGAACGGGAAAGCTCGATCGCCCAATTACAGCAACAATTAGCCACCGAACAGCAAAATCTAGCACAACAATCAGCCGAAACTGTAAGTAAGTCAAGTTACGAAAGTTTACAGCAGCAATTAGCCACCGAACAGCAAAATCTAGCACAACAATCAGCCGAAACTGTAAGTAAGTTAAGTTACGAAAGTTTACAGCAACAGTTGACTGAACGCGAAAGTTCGATCGCCCAATTGCAGCAACAATTAGCCACCGAACAGCAAAATCTAGCACAGCAATTAGCCGAAACTGTAAGTAAGTCGAGTTACGAAAGTTTACAACAACAGTTGACAGAACGCGAAAGTTCGATCGCCCAATTGCATTCTCAACGCCCAATTGCATTCTCAATTAGCCACCGAACAGCAAAATCTGGCACAGCAATTAGCCGAAACTGTAGCGAAGTCGAGTTACGAAACTTTACAGCAACAGTTGACAGAACGCGAAAGTTCGATCGCCCAATTGCATTCTCAATTAGCAGAAAAACAAAATCTCGAACAGCAATTGCTGACTCAGTTGTCGGAACGAGAAAATTCCGTCAATGCTTTGCATTCTCAACTAGCCGAAGCAAAGCAAAATCTGGAAAGCCAATTAGCCGAAACTGTAGCCAAGTCAAGTTACGAAAGTTTACAACAACAGTTGACAGAACGCGAAAGTTCGATCGCCCAATTGCAGCAACAATTAGCCACCGAACAGCAAAATCTCGCACAGCAATTAGCCGACACTGTATCGAAGTCGAGTTACGAAAGTTTACAACAACAGTTAACTGAACGCGAAAGTTCGATCGCCCAATTGCAGCAACAATTAGCCACCGAACAGCAAAATCTCGCACAACAATTAGCCGAAACTGTAAGTAAGTCAAGTTACGAAAGTTTACAGCATCAGTTAGCATCCAAGTCAAGTGCGATCGGCGACTTCCAAGTTCAACTGACCAAGTTGCAATATCTAGAAAATCAATTGAGTCAGAGTGTTGCGAAACAGCGAAATTACGACGCTTTGCAGCAACAGTCTCAAGAACAGCTAAGAACCATCAAAGCTTTACGAGAACAGCTAGGTCAAATGCAGGCTGTAGCTGGGATTGGCGAAGCTTATCTCAACAAGTGGCGTCGTCTATAATTCTCCGATTACGCCGGCTACGGAGAAACTCCCGTCGCTTCCGTGCGCGGGCGCACCTTAACTCTAAAACGTCCTCTCAACTCCGACGATAGCTCTTGTAGCGATAGATTTTAACCTGTCGCCACAAGAGCTTTTTATGGCAAAATATGAGCATAATATTAAGAAATATTACAATAAATAAATTATGCCGATCGCTCCCACCAACTTTAGCAAATCCCGTGTCACCGTCATCGGAGCCGGCATCGGCGGCCTCACAGCAGCCGCCCTGCTAGCTCGCAGAGGATACAAAGTGCTAGTCTTAGACCAGGCGATCGTCCCTGGTGGATGCGCTTCCACCTTCAAGCGCAAAGGCTTTACCTTCGATGTCGGCGCGACGCAAGTCGCAGGATTGGAACCCGGAGGAATTCACCACCGCATCTTCTCAGAACTAGACATCGAACTTCCAGCCGCCACACCCTGCGATCCAGCCTGTGCAGTAATTTTGCCCGGAGAAACCACACCGATTAGCGTCTGGCGAGATCCGCAAAAATGGCAACAAGAAAGACAAAAACAGTTTCCCGGAAGCGAACCTTTTTGGCAATTATTATCGACATTATTTCAAGCTAGTTGGAAATTTCAAGGACGCGATCCAGTTTTACCGCCCAGAAACTTCTGGGATTTCTGGCAATTAACTAAAGCTGTTCGCCCCGATACTCTGATTACTTTACCTTTCACTTTCATGACGGTGGGAGATGCTTTGCGACTGTGCGGATTGGGCGACAATTTGCGTTTGAGAACTTTTCTGGATTTGCAGTTAAAATTGTATTCTCAAGTAGATACCGAAGAAACGGCGCTACTTTACGCGGCGACGGCTTTGGGGGTTTCCCAAGCGCCACAAGGATTGTATCATTTACAAGGGAGTATGCAGGTATTGAGCGATCGACTGGTAAGTGCGATCGAACGAGATGGCGGCAAAGTCTTATTACGACATACAGTTGAAAGCATTATCACAACAAATGGCAAAGCTACGGGTACAACAATTCGCAATCAAAAAACAGGCGAAGTTTGGACAGAAACTGCCGATGATATTGTTGCCAATGTGACTGCACAAAATTTAGTTAAATTGTTAGAACCCGATTCAACAATATCACAAGAATCCGCAGATTTGTCAGACAACTCAGTTATAAAACCTGCTGTTTCTAAATTGCCCAATCAAATGAACGGCTACAAATATCGAGTCGATAAATTGCCACCAGCATCCGGCGCTTTTGTGATATATTTAGGAGTGAAAGAAAGCGCAATTCCGGCAAATTGTCCGCCTCACCTTCAGTTTCTCTATGACTACGACGGTGAAATTGGTGAGAATAATTCGTTGTTTGTTTCTGTCAGCCATCCGGGAGATGGTAGAGCACCAACGGGAATGGCGACGGTGATTGCTTCTTCGTTTACTGATACTCGAATGTGGTGGAATTCGGTTGATTATGAAGGGTTGAAGCAAAAATATGCAGAAGGTGCGATCGCGCGTTTGAGCGAATATTTCGATTTGACAGAAGGTGCGATCGTACATCAAGAGTGCGCCACACCCCGCACCTTTGCCCGCTACACGGCGCGCGATCGAGGCGTTGTGGGTGGCATCGGGCAGCGAGTACCAACCTTCGGCCCCTTCGGCTTTGCCAACCGCACACCCATTCAAAATCTGTGGTTAGTGGGCGATTCCACCCATCCGGGAGAAGGAACCGCCGGTGTTTCTTATTCTGCTTTAACAGTGGTGCGGCAAATGGAAGCAGCCAATGTCTAAACGGTTATTATACCAGTTGTCAAGTCGCTTTAGTCATCGTTCCCTGAGCGAAGTCGAAGGGTCAAAGAAGATATCGTAGGGTGCGTCGCCATCAATCACCTACTGGGAAACATAAAAAATCTCATAGCGACGCACCCTACAAAAGCAATGATTACCGACAATAATTCCCTAAAACCAACAATATCGATCAGCTAAAATCATGGAAAGATATTCACACTTAATCTCAATGAATTTATTTATTTCAGCCCTAGGAATTATCCTCGCATTAACCACAATAGGCATCGCCTTATATCTAATCACACCTCGCAGCTATGAATCATCCAACTCCGTAGCCAACTCCTACGACGAATGGACTGAAGACGGTATTTTAGAATTTTACTGGGGCGAACATATCCACTTAGGTCATTATGGTTCCCCACCGCAACGAAAAGATTTTCTCGTTGCTAAATCTGACTTCGTACATGAAATGGTCAGTTGGGGTGGTTTAGATAAATTGCCCGCTGGTACCACAGTTTTAGATGTTGGGTGTGGAATTGGCGGTAGCAGTCGCATTTTGGCACGAGATTACGGCTTTGCAGTCACAGCCATTACCATCAGTCCTCAACAAGTGGAACGCGCCCAGCAGTTAACTTCTGAGGAACTTAATCTACAGTTTCTGGTGGATGATGCGATGGCACTTTCTTTTCCTGATGGTAGTTTTGATGTCGTTTGGTCGATCGAAGCTGGCCCCCATATGCCAGACAAAGCCGTTTTTGCTCGCGAGTTGATGAGAGTGCTCAAGCCCGGTGGTATCCTAGTTTTGGCTGACTGGAATCAAAGGGACGATCGGCAAAAACCCCTCAATTTCTGGGAAAAACCAGTCATGCAGCAACTCCTGGATCAATGGTCACATCCAGCATTTTCAAGCATCGAAGGCTTTTCCGAACTTTTGGAAGCAACCGAATTCGTCGAGGGAAAAGTAGTCACAGCAGATTGGACGGAACAAACTATTCCTTCTTGGCTAGATTCTATCTGGCAAGGAATCGCTAGACCAGCAGGATTAGTACGTTTTGGTTTATCAGGTTTCATTAAATCTCTGCGAGAAGTACCAACACTTTTATTAATGCGCCTAGCATTCGGTGCCGGTCTTTGCAGGTTTGGAATGTTCCGCACTGTACGGACTAATTCGTCGCGACAATTAGCAGAAACAGTGACAACCAAAGCTGCTCAAGTCTGATAAAATGGTATCTTGCAGCAGTGTCAATAAGCCTTCTCTGGGCGGGCAGGATGCCCACCCCACCAGAAAATTCACTCTTTGTGGAACAGGCATCTTGCCTGTTATTGAAAATAGTACAAGATGTCAGAACCAGAAAATTCACTCTTTGTGGAACAGGCAT
>REAP01000110.1 GCA_004294385.1 Oscillatoriales cyanobacterium
AATTTTCACCGGTCAATTCCGCGAACATTTCGACTACGCTCAATGACCAATTTTCACCGGTCAATTCCGCGAACATTTCGACTACGCTCAATGACCAATGTTTACCTGCCAATTCCCACATATTGGAAACCAGCGGCTTCTAAACCTTTTTTGTCTAAGAAATTACGGCCATCAATCATCACTGGATGATTCATCAACTTTGCCATTTTCCCATAGTCTAAATTGCGGAACTCATCCCAATCAGTCACCAACACCAAAGCATCACAACCATCAGCTAGTCTTTCAGGGTCAGTTTCTACTAATACTCCTGACAAACCGTGACGCATTCCTGTTTGAGAAACAATCGGATCGTAAGCTTTAACTTTAGCTCCTAATCGGTTCAAATTCTCGATTAAATTCAGGGAAGGAGCATCGCGCAAATCGTCAGTATCTGGCTTGAAAGTTAAACCCAAAAGTCCGACCGTTTTGCCTTTGAGAATCTTCAAAACTTGCTGCAATTTTTCGATAGCAATTAATCGCTGACGTTCGTTAACTTCTACTGCTGCTTTCATTAAATGTGCTTCGTAGCCGTAATCGTCAGCAGTGTGAACTAAGGCTGAAACATCTTTGGGGAAACAGGAACCGCCCCAACCAATACCAGCTTGCAAAAACTTGCTACCAATTCGTGAATCTAAACCGATTCCTTTTGCGACTTGGGTAACATCTGCACCAACTCGATCGCAAATATTAGCAACTTCATTGATAAAGCTAATTTTTGTTGCCAAGAAAGCATTGGCAGCGTACTTAATCATCTCTGCTGAACTGATATCAGTCATTACTACGGGCACTGGTGGTAATGAGGTATTTTCGGCAAATTTGCGATCGACAATCGGCTTGTACAATTGGATCATCATGTCCATCGCCCGCTGGGAATTGCTTCCGAGAACAATGCGATCGGGATTAAAGGTATCATGGACTGCACAACCTTCTCGCAAAAACTCTGGGTTGCTAACTACATCAAATTGAACACCAGTTTTTGCTACTACTTCTTCGCCTGTAGTCCCTTCGCTACTTTGAGCTTTTTGGCGTTCCGCTAAACCGTCGAGGACAATTCTTCGCACCCAATCCCCGGAACCGATGGGCACCGTGGATTTATTTACTAACACTTTGTAGTCGCCATCGAGGTGAGCCCCAATGCCGCGTGCAACTGCCTCCACGTAACGAGTATCGCTTTCTCCTGTGGGCAATGGAGGGGTACCCACGGCAATGAATAAAATCTCTCCATGAGCAACTCCGGCGGCTAAATCTGAGGTGAATTCTAGATTGCCGGATGCAGATGCAGAAGTCATTAATTCGGAAAGTCCTGGTTCAAAAATTGGCGATTGTCCAGACTTCATTAACTTGACTTTTTCTTCGTTGTTGTCTACGCAAATCACATGATGTCCGATGTGAGCTAAACAAGTGCCGGTGACTAAGCCAACATATCCTGTACCGATGACACATACACGCATAGAAATATCCTCAATAATTGAATTAGATTGAAATTTGAAATTTGAAATTGGGAATTGGGAATTGGGGAATTGGGAATTGGGAATTGGGAATTGGGAATTGGGAATTGGGGAATTGGGAATTGGGAATTGGGAATTGGGAATATTTTTTCCATCCCCCTCTCCTATTCTCCCCCTCTCCTATTCTCCCCATCTCCCAATCTCCCACTCTCTCAGTATCTACTGTTTGTTTCCCTCAATGCGATCGCGAAAATCCTTGATAGTCAACTCCAAACCTTGATTCAGCTGCACAGTCGGCTCCCATCCCAACCAATTTTTAGCACGAGTAATATCCGGTTGTCGCTGTTTTGGGTCATCTTGGGGTAGGGGTTTAAAGATAATTTCCGCCCCTGGATTAATCATATGTTGAATTTTCTGAGCTAATTCCAAAATGGTGTATTCGCCGGGATTCCCCAAATTCATCGGCCCGATTTCGTCACAATTCATTAAGCGAATAAATCCTTCGACTAAATCAGAAACATAGCAGAAACTCCGGGTTTGGGAACCGTCACCGTACACAGTCAGCGGTTCATTTCGTAAAGCTTGAGCAATAAAATTGCTGACAACTCTGCCATCATTTTCTAACATTCGTGGCCCGTAGGTATTGAAAATTCGGACAACTCGAATGTCTACACCATTTTGTCGGTGGTAGTCAAAGGATAGCGTTTCAGCTACTCGTTTGCCTTCGTCATAACAACTGCGAATTCCGATACAATTAACGTTGCCACGATAATCTTCTGTTTGGGGATGGACGTCAGGATCTCCGTATACTTCGGAAGTGGAAGCTAGAAAGAATCTGGCTTTCACTCGTTTGGCCAATCCCAACATATTCATCGTGCCGATGACATTTGTTTTAATTGTCTTGACGGGATTGTACTGATAGTGTACTGGAGAAGCTGGACAAGCCAAATGGTAAATCTGATCTACCTCCAACCGAATCGGTTCGGTGATATCGTGACGGATTAGCTCAAAGTACGGGTTATCGAGCCATTTGAGGATGTTGCGTTTAGTCCCGGTGTAAAAGTTATCTAGGCAGACTACCTCGTGTCCTTGGGCCATTAGGCGATCGATTAGGTGGGAACCGAGGAAACCTGCACCGCCTGTGACTAAAATTCTCATGGTGTGAAACTGCCGTTCTGTTTAGGTTGTAGGACTATGTTACAAAAATTCAGGCGATCGAGTGAAACTTGCTAATAGAATAACAAAATTGCGATCGACTATGTAAACACTTATGCGTCATCTTCATCAAATCTTTAATTAACTTAGCATTTTCAAATATATGGAAGTGAGTGCGTGGGATGTTGTATCTCAGCTAGCAATAATTATTTAAAGTTCAATATTCCGCAAAAATACTGTTGACAATAATTTATTTTTGAGTTAAACCAATTCCGGCTGCACCGGAATGAATGAATTTAAATATTGGTGATATCGCAGAAGGAGAAAGTAATAAGTATAGCAACCGCTAAAATGGTTAGGGTATTTCTGGTCACTGAGCGTAGTCGAAGTGGACCCTTCGACTACGCTCAGGGGGCGATCGCCCTTAAAACCGATCGCACCTACAGACAAATCTACGAATCGCGATCGAGCTTCAGCACAGCCATAAAAGCCTCCTGCGGCACATCCACAGTACCCACAGACTTCATTCGCTTCTTACCCTTCGCCTGCTTTTGCAGCAACTTCTTCTTCCGCGAAATATCGCCGCCGTAACACTTCGCCAACACATCCTTCCGCAAAGCCGGAATATGCTCCGAAGCAATCACCTTCGCGCCAATAGTCGCTTGAATCGGCACCTTAAATTGATGGCGAGGAATCAACTCCTTCAGTTTTTCAGTCAAGCCGCGGCCCACATTGTAAGCCTTATCGCGGTGTACAATCATCGCCAAAGCATCAACCGGTTCGCCATTAATTAAAATGTCCAATTTCACGAGCGGATTTTCGCGATAACCGATGAGGTGATACTCCATACTCGCATAACCGCGCGATCGCGATTTCATCTGATCGAAAAAGTCAGTCACCACCTCCGCCAAAGGCAATTCGTAAATCAGCGTCGTCCGCCCTTGACTGAGATACTTCATATCTTTAAAAACGCCCCGGCGATTTTGAGACAATTCCATCAGCGTTCCCACATAGGTTTCCGGGGATAGCATTTCTACCTGCACATAAGGCTCTTCGATTTTATCACGATACTGAGGGTCGGGCAAATGGCTCGGATTGTCAATTGTTAAGACTTCTCCTTTGATTGTGGTGACTTGATAAACTACAGAAGGAGCCGTAACAATCAAATTTAAATTGTATTCTCTTTCGAGTCTTTCTTGGACAATTTCCATGTGCAGCAAACCCAAGAAACCACAGCGGAAACCAAAACCCATTGCACTGGAAGTTTCCGGTTCGTAAGAAAGTGCTGCATCGTTGAGTTCGAGTTTTTCTAAAGCTTCCCGCAAATCGGGAAATTGGTCAGCATCGATCGGGAATAAGCCACAATAAACCATCGGTGTCGCTTCAGCATAACCAGGCCAAGGCTCCGATGCAGGCTTTTTAGCTAAAGTAATCGTATCTCCAACACGAGCATCAGCTACTGCCTTAATTGCTGCGCCCAGATAACCAACTTCTCCCGCGTGGAGTTCGTCTACTGGAACTTGAGTCGGTGAAAGTATGCCCAATTCATCGATGACATATTCCTTGCCGGAAACCATTAATAGAACCCGATCGCCCTTTTTGACACTTCCATCCATCACCCGGAAATAAACAATTACCCCACGATAAGCATCGTAATAACTATCAAAAATCAACGCTCTGAGCGGTTTATCAACAGTATCCTGGGGCGGTGGCACTTTTTCGACGATCGCCTCCAAAATATCATCAATACCGATACCTTCCTTCGCAGAAGCCAGAATCGCCCCGCTACAGTCGAGACCGACAATTTCTTCAATTTCCCCTTTTACCCGTTCTGGTTCCGCCCCCGGTAGGTCAATTTTATTTAAAACTGTAATAATTTCTAAATCATTTGCCAGGGCCAGGTAGACATTTGCCAAGGTTTGTGCTTCCACCCCTTGAGATGCGTCAACCACCAGCAGGGCACCTTCACACGCAGCCAGCGATCGCGACACCTCGTAGGAGAAGTCTACGTGTCCAGGAGTGTCGATCAGGTTGAGCACGTACTCCTGACCGTCCTTGGCAGTGTAATTCATCCGAGCGGCTTGCAGCTTGATCGTAATGCCACGTTCGCGTTCGAGATCCATGCTGTCTAAAAACTGCTCCTTCATCTCCCGTGCTTGGACTGTCCCAGTCGCCTGTAAGAGGCGATCGGCTAAAGTAGATTTTCCGTGGTCAATGTGAGCAATAATCGAAAAATTGCGAATCCGAGATACAGGGACGTTAGTCATATTTTTGTCAGAGACCTAATCGGCAAAGGATACTTTTTGTTGTATGATTACACAAGCAAGAGTACACTGCTTGCTTAAACCTCTTACTGTGGATTGAGATCAAACCACAAGTAAGGCAAACCCCAAAAGTGTCAATATCCTCGATCGCGTCCGATCGGGCTACGACACCCAAAAGAAAAAAACTTCTTTCTATCTCATTCTACAGAAAGCGGTTGGGGAAAGGTTGGGTGAAAATCTTCGGCTACAAATATCTAATCAGATTGTAGACATTGAAACTTAAGAATTAAAACTAGGATTTTTTAACTATGAGCGAGTCAAGCATACCTTCCCACAGTTCATCAGAAAAAGTGGAATTATCTATCCGCTTAGATGCTGAACTTTTAGACCAAATTAAGCACTTGACCAATGACCCCAGCAAAGTCATTGAAACTGCAATTAGGCAGTGGTTGAGAGGCGATCGCCGCGAAGACGAGTTGGCTCTGAGCTTGCGCCGTAACCCCCCAGTTCCGCCTCGTGGTGAATGGAACGATTGAGGCTATATCGCGAATTCTGGCGCTAATCTGCTGGCTGTGAAATTTGCGATCGCCCTACTTGGGGCCGCTGTCATCAGAAGCAGATTTTGCTACAAAAGTCATAGCTTATTACCATAAATTTAGCTGAATAACCATCAGGGAATGCTTAAAGGTGAGGGACAGAATCGATTGCTAGTCCTCAGATTCAGTAACCGACAGCATCAAATTTTTTAGGAATTTTTAAACCAGACTATTAATTTGCTAACATTTCTCAATATTAATTATTAATTATTCATAGCTTAAAACGGCTGACAACACATTATTTTGAGTGTTAAGTTGTGAATTTTGAATAAAAAACTATTTAACTATTTAACTATTTAATTCTTTAACTCGAAAATCAAAACTACTTTATCTGCTATCCTGATGGACTCTAACACAGATTTCCGGCGATCGAGCCTAGCCTCTACAGCCTTTTTCCAAAAGTTAGGGGCAGAATTAATATTTACCCAAGATAGAGAGGGTCGATATCTATCTTTTTATTGGCAAAAAAGTGAACTTTATAATTTAACAGTAGAACAAATTGCCGATCGTGGGGCGATCGACAATTTCCAACCTCTTCCAGTGATACCATACCTCGATCGCGTGCACCGAGTCCTCGAAACCCTGATACCAGAAAGGTTTAGTTATCAATTTTGCCACGCCGAACAATATTTTCTTTTTGATTTGACAGTCACCCCAGTGATGAGTTCAAATGGCAAAGCTGCAAAAGTTTTAGTCATGGGATATCTACTATCCGACAAACCAACAGACGAGTCAAAAAAAAATCAGGCATTTGACTCGGAATTTCAGCAAAAAATGCTGCCCCCAGAAATCGAAATTCCTGCTATATCCCCTTCCCCCTACTCCGAAATCGATCGCAAAATCATCTCCAAAATAGCTCAAAATCTGCACCGAACCCTAAACTTAGAGACAATTTGGCAGCAAACAGCCAACTGTTTAGGTCAAGCTTTAAATGCCAGCCGCTGCATCATCTGTTCCTACCAACAAACCAGCGATTTTTTTGACTCGTCAACTCTGAAAGTAGTAGCTGAACACCGCCAAGAACCTTACTCTTCCATGCTGGGATTAGAATTGCGCGCCACTGAACAACCGGGGTGGATTGAAACTTTGGGAACCCTCAAGCCAGTAGCAGTGGAGTTTGCGTACCCTCCAGACGACCCTTTCCAACGGCACTCTGTGCTGGTAGCAGCTACCTCCTATGAGGGCGAACCCAATGCACTGATAGGTTTGCACCGCTGTGGAAATTGTCCAGAGTGGAGTCCTGTCGAACTTGAATTCGCCCGCGAATTAGTGGCTCAAGTCGGAAGTGCGATCGCCCATGCTACCCTCTATCAAGAACTAGAAAAAGCCCGCGCCGAAGCTGTTGCTCTTTCGCAGCTCAAAACTCAGTTTCTTGCCAATACTTCTCACGAACTTCGCACTCCCCTCAACGGCATCATTGGCTTTCTGAAGCTGCTAATCGACGGTATGGCAGATGACCCCGAAGAAGCGCGTGAATTCATCCTGGAAGCTCATCGTTCAGCCCTACATTTGTTCAGCATCATCGACGATATTTTGGATGTCGCTAAAATCGAAGCTGGCAAAATGCAATTAGACCTCGCTCCTGTCAAATTAGGAGAACTGTTTCAGCAAGTTGAAAATTTTACGCGGGTTCAGGTGCAGTCTAAGCAATTGCAGTTTCAAATTCCCACTCTCATTGCTGAACAAGAGATTATTGTGTATGGCAATTACCAACGTCTGCTTCAGATTATTTTGAATCTGACTGGAAATGCGATTAAATTTACGAACGAAGGCGGCATTTGGATTAGTACCGAAGTGATCAAGAAAAAAGTGACTTTTCAGAATCAGCAGTTTCCTGGGATGCTCAAAATCCGAGTTGCCGATACTGGGATTGGGGTTTCTCTCGATCAGCAAGACAAATTGTTTGAGTCATTTTTTCAGGTAGATGGCGATCGTACCAGAAAATACGGTGGCACCGGTTTGGGATTGGCTATTTCTCAAAAACTGGTAGAAGCAATGGGGGGAACTGTAAATTTTTATAGCATGGGGGAAGGACTCGGATCGACGGTTACTTTCACGGTGCCACTTTATCAAGAACCGCTAACTAATCAGTTTTGAGTAATCAATCAATTTTATATTTTAGTCGGTAGTCAACATTCTACCATCAGTAGTCAGTATCAATTTTTACTTTATTAGTTCCCTTGATCTATCTTTTGCCACTCTCTACTCATGGCGATTGTCCCGCAGTTGTCTTGCCCCACCGATGCCAAACAGGTACTTGGGGTGCAGGTATAAGACCCCCCAATTGATTTCGGCAAGTACAGATTCTGCAACCAATTTATCCTCAATGTACGACGAATTCAGCTTGCCCGAAGCGTAGTATTAAGAAAATTCACAAAAGATTGACAAAATTTGTTATGTATGAGATCTATAGTTGTGTTATTATAAAAATGATTACAATTACCCAGTAAATTTTAAAAGCCTGTGGGAAAAGTTAAATGTAATTGCCGAAGTCCGAAATTAGACAGCATGGGGCTGGCAAATTCAGTAAATTCCTCCTCTGTTGGGGGAATGGTAAAGCTTTGCCATTCCAGTAGAAAAAGGGTTGCTATGAATCAGCAAATATCGGCTCACTCGCAAAAACTTTTACTGCAAATTGGCAGAAAAATTCGTAAAACTCTGGATCTAAATGGCATTTGGCAGCAAACAGTTAATAGTCTGGGACAAACGCTTGACGCCAACCGCTGTATCATTTGTCCCTATGAAAGTTCTAGCCGACAAGTTAAAGTCGCTGCTGAATACTGTCAAGAGTCTTTTCCTGCCATGCTGGGAGTAGAAATTTCCTTAACAGAAACACCTCATTTCATAGAGGCTATAGCCACCCTAGAACCGGTGATAGTTGAGTCCTTTGCTGCCAATGACCCCTTCGACCGACAGTCGGTGTTAGTGATTGCTACGGCTTATCAGGAGCAAGCTAATGGTATTATAAGCTTGCATCGATGCGGTAAGGACAATTTAGAAAAAAATAGAGCCGATCGACCTTGGACTCACTGCCAAATCGAATTCGCCCAAGAACTGGCAGATCAAGTCGGAAGTGCGATCGCCCTGGCCACCCTTTATCAAGAGCGCAGTGAGCGAGTGACAGAACTTTCCCACCTCAAAAAGCAGTTTATGTTGAAAGCGTCACACGAGCTCCGCACGCCCCTCAATCACATCATCGGCTATCTACAACTAACTGTAGATGATATGGCAGATGATCCCATAGAGGAGAGAGCTTTTATCCAAGAAGCTCATCGTTCGGCCCTGCACCTTTCTAAGGTAATTGGCAATGTATTAGATTTTATTCAGTTAAGTGATGCTTGCCAGACTCACGCTGATTTGTCTGCTGTCAGGAGTCAGGAGAAATATTCGCGTGAGTAAATGGTTTAATTGTCGATCGAGTCATCAGGCTTTTCTGCCGTCAACAAGATTGTCTGTGTCCATTATTAATCTTTAATTATTTTTTAGTAGTTTTTTTGTTGATTGTTGGAGGAGTGACATAGCGCACCCAAAACGGTTCTTCCATATTTTGCACTCCTGCTAGTTTTTTGCGCTCCTCCTCTATCCGCTTGCGTTCTGAAAGATCGGAAAATATTTTTATAGTACCGATAGTCTGGCCGCTGCTATCTTGTACTGGTGCGGCGAATAGCCAGAGATCGATCCAGCCACCGCTTTTCTTTAATAGAGACACTTCAAAACCGCTCTGCGCTTTCCCATTAAACAACGACTTGAGTATGTCTTCAAAATCTTGCTTTTGCCCTTCTGGAATATGAGGCGGATCTTGTCCCAAAACTTCTATACCACTCCAGCCAAAAAGTTTTTCGGAGGCGTGGTTCCAGATAGTTACTTTGCCCTCGCTATCGGTACAATTAATTGCTAGGGGCGAAGATTGTATTTGTGCTTGCAAGACTTCGTTAGCCAGTTGTAGTTGTAATTCGACTTGCTTGCGATCGCTAATTTCCTGACAAGCACCCCGCAAACGCACAATCCGTCCCTCAGTTTTGTCCCAAACAGCTTGCCAGCGATCCTTCACCCAGCGCACCTCACCTTTTTTGTTAACAATTCGATACTCATTGGTTCCCATGCGAAGGTCAGCAAACTCTTGTAATTGCTCGATCAACATTTGCTTGTCATCAGGATGAACTAGATCTAAGTTCCACCAGCCCGACGCTGCTAATTCTTCAGGAAGGTAGCCAGTGCAGCGCGCAAAAGCTTCTGTTGCCCACTCGCAGACAAATTTGCCATCGGGTGTCACCCTAAAAGAATAGGCAAAATCTGAAGTGATTTGCGACATGATTTTGTAGTGAAACTCCGACTCCTTGATTGCTAGTTCTGCTTGCTTGCGTTCCCCTATTTCCCGCGAACTCATGACAATTCCGCGGACATTAGAATCAAACAGCAAACTATTACCAATAGACTCTATATATACCCAATAACCGTCAGCGTGCCGCACCCGATATTCGATCGGCTTAGCAATTCCCGGATGTTCCAACAACTTACCAAAATATGCTTGCCAAGCCAGTAAATCATCAGGATGAATTAACTCACCCTGAACTTTGCCAATTCTTGTTTCTGGCTTGTAACCCAAAACTCGTGCCAGTGCAGCGCTGTGATATCGCACTCGCCCATCCGACTCTAAAATGCTAATTATATCGGGATAATTTCGCAGCACTTTTTGGAGTTTTGCTTCACTTTTTGTGAGTGCTTGATTCTCCCGACGGTACTGGCTGAGTTCTTTCTGGGACTGCTCTTGCAACTGTCTGAGTTGAGAGGCTTGTTGCGCTGAGGTGCGTTCTAAAAGGCGATTGGATTTTTCTAATTCTACCAGCTTAGCCGCATTGTTTGTGGCGCTTTCAAACTGGTCGCTGACTGCCAATTCTTGCAAAGAATTAAACAGGTTGTCCAAAGTTTTTGTGAAAATTCCCTGTTGTGCAGGTGGCAGTTGATTGACTTGTGTTTGCAACGCTTGCAGGTGTTGAAATGTTTTTTCTAGCATTTGAAAAATCAATAAATTTATAGTTGTGATCGTCGCCAGTCATCAGAACTGGACGCAATTTTTTTCAAGATAGCCACAAGAAACACCCTGGTCTAGCGATCGCCAAATAACTAAAATTTTTTTGACCCTGATTTGACATTATAGCTACTTGCGATCGGCAAATGGGGCTAAATCTAGCAATCTCGATCGGATAAAGTGCGCGGCTTTCGCTTACAAGCTAAAGTAGTAGATGCGTGTACATAGTAAAGAGAGAGATTCATGACAGAGACAGCCAATGCTCGCGACCTATTTCGCGCTGCCTACGAACACCGCTACACTTGGGATGCCAACTTTCCTGGTTACAGTGCCGACATCGAACTCAAGCAAGGCGACGAAGTATACACGGGTAATGTTTCGATTAAGCCAGACATGACGGTGGAAGTGAGCGGGATTGCAGACGAGGAAGTGCAGCAAAGTGTCTATACCCAGATGCGCGACATTGTGACTCACCGCAAACGCTCGACATTTGAAAAATCCCACGGGAAAAACAACTTCACCCTCGGCGAGAAGGATGACACCGATGCTGTGGACATCTTGGTGCAAGGTGATTCAATGGGATCTAATTATAAGATCCGAGGTTTGTCAATTTGTCAAGTCAGCCGGGTGATGGGCCGCATGGCTTTCGTAATTGATACTCACAAAAGCTTAGAGACACCGGAAGGTTCTTTGGCTAGTCACTACGATGCTGTTTTCCGCAACCCAGAAACTAATGAAATCACCAGAGAGCTCGAATTTGAAGACACTTTCGAGAAAATAGGTGATTATTATGTGATGACTAAGCAAGTAGTGCGATCGAAAGAACAAGGTCAACAGACAACAACCGAATTTAACTACTCTAACGTCAAAATGCTAGAACCAGCAGTAGTTTAGAGCCCATCGAAAAACCTAATTTCCTAAATAAAACAGGTTTTTCGATTAGCATATGAGTACCAACAGCAAGTAATTGTGCGATCGAGATCAGCAGTAAATAATCTACAAGGTGAGATATGACGACACTAGCACTAACCAGAGATAACGTCGAAACAGTTCTCGATGAAATGCGCCCCTACCTGATATCCGACGGCGGCAACGTCGAACTGGTAGAAATCGACGGCCCAGTCGTACACCTGCGGCTACAAGGAGCTTGTGGCTCTTGTCCTAGCTCCACAATGACCCTGAGAATGGGCATAGAACGTCGCCTACGCGAAGCTATCCCAGAAATCTCGGAAGTTGAACAGGTTATGTAATTAGTCAGTTGACAGTTGACAGTTAACGGTTGACGGTTGACTGTTGACGGTTGACTGTTGACGGTTGACTGTTAAATGTTACCTTTTTTAATTCCTTTGTGATAACCAACAACGAATAACAAATAAAAGATTCCCAATTCCCAATTCCCAATTCCCAATTCCCAATTCCCAATTCCCAATTCCCAATTCCCAATTCCCAATTCCCAATTCCCAATTCCCAATTCCCAACCAATTCCCAATTCCCAATTCCCCAAATTTTATGTCGCACCCCCTATATGTAGCCTTCATTTGGCACCAACACCAACCCCTGTACAAATCCAGAGCATCTGCTAAGGCAAAAGAGGCTCAATACCGACTGCCTTGGGTGCGCTTGCATGGAGTTAAAGACTACTTGGATTTAGTGCTGATTCTGGCAAAATATCCCAAACTACATCAAACCGTAAATCTCGTACCGTCCTTGATTTTGCAGATAGAAGACTGCATCGCAGACCGGGCATTAGACCCTTATTTGGCTGCGGCTCTCAAGCCAGTCGAAGACTTAAACAAATCAGAAAAAGAATTTATTTTACAGCACTTTTTTGATGCCAATTATCACACCCTAATTCAGCCTCATCCCCGTTACGATCGACTCTACACCCAGCGGCAAGAAAACGGCATTCAGTGGTGTTTGGAAAATTGGAATCAGCATGATTTTAGCGACTTGCTGGCGTGGCATAATTTAGCTTGGATTGACCCGCTGTTTTGGGATGACCCGGAGATTGCTGGGTGGCTCAAACAAGGACAAAATTTTAGTTTAGCCGATCGCCAAAAAATCTACTCAAAACAAAAGGAAATTCTCGCCAGAATCATTCCCCAGCACCGCCAAATGCAAGCTGACGGACAATTAGAGGTCTCCACAACCCCCTACACACACCCGATTTTGCCCCTGCTTGCGGACACGAATTGCGGCCGCGTAGCTATCCCCAATATGACACTGCCACAACATCGGTTTCAGTGGGCAGAAGATATTCCTCGACACCTCAGAAAATCCTGGGATATGTATCAAGATAGGTTCCAATGTGAACCGCGCGGTTTGTGGCCATCGGAACAGGCAGTTAGCCCGGAAATCTTGCCATATATTGCTAAACAAGGGTTTAAATGGATAGTCTCGGATGAAGCTGTATTGGGATGGACAATTAAACACTTTTTCAACCGCGATGGGGCTGGGAATGTTTGTGAACCAGAATTGTTATATCGCCCTTACCGTTTAGAAACTCCTGATGGTGATTTAGCGATCGTATTTCGAGACCATAGATTGTCTGATTTGATCGGATTTACCTATGGTTCGATGGAACCGAAAAGAGCAGCGTCAGATTTAGTGGGACACTTAGAGGCGATCGCGCGAACCCTCAAACACCGACAATCTAGCGGCACCACAACCCTAGAAAATCCGTGGTTAGTAACGATCGCCCTAGACGGCGAAAATTGCTGGGAATTCTATCCCCAAGACGGCAAACCTTTCCTAGAAGCTCTCTATGAAACCCTCAGTCTCGACCCAGACATTAAACTGGTAACAGTCTCCGAATTTCTCGACAAATTCCCAGCAACCGAAACAATTCCCGCAGCCCAACTCCATACCGGTTCTTGGGTTGATGGTTCCCTGACAACTTGGATTGGAGACCCCGCCAAAAATCGCGCTTGGGATTTGTTAGGCGCAGCCAGACAAGTATTGGCAAACCATCCAGAAGCCACAGAAGAAAGCAATCCCGACGCTTGGGAAGCACTTTATGCCGCCGAAGGTTCCGACTGGTTCTGGTGGTTTGGTGAAGGTCACACCTCAAACCAAGATGCCATGTTTGACCAGCTATTCCGGGAACACGTAGCGGCAATTTACGAAGCTCTCAATGAGCCCGTACCTGTCGAAGTCCGCCAGCAAGTAGAGGTGCACGAGGTTCAAGGCGATCACCGTCCACTGAGCTTTATTCACCCGGTGATTGACGGTATTGGCAATGAACAGGATTGGGATAAAGCTGGCCGGATTGAAGTAGGCGGTGCGAGGGGGACAATGCACCGCAGTTCTGCAATTCAGCGGATTTGGTACGGGGTTGACCACTTGAATTTTTACATTCGGGTTGACTTCAATGCGGGTGTTCGGCCGGGAATTGACTGTCCGCCGGAGTTGAATTTATTCTGGTTTTATCCCGATCGCACGATGCACAATAGTCTCATCCCACTGTCGGATTTGCCGGATACTGCGCCACTAAACTATCGATTCCGTCATCAGTTACGGATTAATTTGCTAACTAAATCGATCGGGTTTCAGGAAGCTGGAGAACACGATGAGTGGCATCCTCGCATCAGTCGCGCTCAAGTTGGGCTGGATAAATGTTTGGAGGTAGCAGTTCCTTGGGGAGATTTGCAAACTATGCCGGACTGGTCACTGGGGCTGATTGCAGTTTTATCGGAAGGGGAGCGTTACTATAGCTGTTTGCCCGAAGATGCTTTGATTGCGATCGGAATGCCTTAAATAGTAATTGGGAATTGGGAATTGGGAATTGGGAATTGGGAATTGGGAATTGGGAATTGGGAATTGGGAATTGGGAATTGGGAATTGGGAATTGGGAATTGGACTAATAACCAATTACCAATCACTAATAACCCAATAACCAATTACCCAATAACCAATTACCCAATAACCAATAACCAATAACTAATAACTAATCAGATGCACCGAATGGGTCAGCAAGCGCGAGTGATACTGTCGGTTCAGGATAAATTCTGATAAAAAAACTGTTGACTTTACGAAATATTCACATTTACGTCCTAGTCTCAGATCAGCTCTTAATTTTTACAAAAGATGTTTATTGTGACCGCTAAACGCATATTGATTATTGACGATGCCGAAGATATTCGGGAAGTGGCTCAAGTCAGTCTTGAGATCATCGGCGGCTGGGAGGTGGTGACAGCTAGTTCAGGTCGGGAGGGCGTGGCTAAGGCACTTGCTGAACAACCTGATGCTATTCTTTTGGATGTCATGATGCCCGACCAAGACGGGCCTACTACTTTTTTACAGTTGCAAGCCAATAGTGCTACCCAGCACATTCCTGTAATTTTACTGACTGCTAAAGCTTTGGCTGGCGATCGGCGGATGTTTGCCGATTTGGGGGTAGCAAGTGTGATTGCTAAGCCTTTTGAACCGATGTTTTTGGCCAGTCAGGTGGCTCAAGTTTTGGGCTGGGATGGATTGTAGTGCGATCGGCAATTTAACTTTTGTAGCCTCCACGACAAACTCCTGCTTAGTTTCAGAAAGAATATAAACTAGCAGGAGTATTTGACTTTTTGTAAAGTCTTCCTGGTCTTCATAAGTTCTTCAGCTTTTAGTTATAACTTTAAATCAGTCTTCAGGGATCAATCCTGAACTTTAACAAAAACCTTGATAGATGACCGCTATGCCCTCAGCTTACATTTTACTACTGATAGTTTCTCTGGCAGCCATCTGGGTCTATTGGCAAACTTCTCAAGATATTTTTGTACTTGTGGCCTTGGCAGGACTGGGCTGTTTTATTTGGGGATTCTCTTGTGCCCCTTGGATAGTTCAACTGCTCATCGTCCTCCTACTGTTGGGTCTCCAGAAGATTTACTTGCGAGACACTCAAAGTTGGGAGTGAAATCAGCTTTTCGTGATGCCATCTAGACTTGGGATTTCCTGAGTATTACTGAGTCAGTAGAATAAATTGTTCAGTTAGTTGTTTCTTAAAAAAGGTTTAAAATATCATGAATAGTTGCCCTTGTTGCTCCTCTAAATTACTCAGACACGCCCGCCACAATCGCGTTTACTTGTTCTGTTCGCAGTGTTGGCAAGAAATGCCAGATCTGTCCCAGATCATTTCAGGTAACAGACAGCGGACTCGCCAACTTGAAAGTTTGGTCAAAGTATCTCCTTTGATGTCTAAATTGACAGTTCTGGAACCCGTGAGAATCGCTTAGTTTATTTTATGCGATCGTTCACAATTAAAAATTGGTCAGACAAATTTTTTGACTTGTTCGGGTAGGATAATTTTTTAGATAAAAATTTAAAAGCCCCCTTCGGTATTGATGAAGGAGGCTTTTTGATGGGGCGAATAGCTCAAATGCAGCAATACACACCGGAACTATATATTTTGGGTCTGATTACATCAAACCGATTTGAGAGAGAATGCCTTGACCGGTGATATATTCAGTAGCTAGGCCAATAACGAAGCCCAGCATCGCCAAACGACCATTCCAGGTTTCAGCAAAATCAGTGAAACCAACTTTTGCGTCTTTGTTTTCCATGACCATAAACCTCGCTTAATTTCAACCTTATGTAAACTAATGTAACACAGTGTTCAAAACATTGCAACATATTTTTACAATTAGTTTTTTAAGCAGGGCCCCAGAAACCAAGTTTTTGCCACAATACTTCCTTACAACCCACAGATTCCGCAAAAAACCCCGGTGGTTGAGCGAAGTCGAAACCCAGTTTCTTTT
>REAP01000111.1 GCA_004294385.1 Oscillatoriales cyanobacterium
TTAACCTGATTCCTGGGCGATCGCCCGATCGTTCAACAGCACAGATGTTAACTTTTGTCAACTTTCTTGTTAAGAAAGATGTTTATAAAGCATAGCTTATTAAGGGGGGCTAGGGGGGATCGGATTCTATGCAGCCTCATAAAAAATTGGTATCACCCGATTAATTTAGCGACTCGCAAAGCAGAGGTAATCGCGCCTTCATGCAAACCATCCCCCAAATAAGCCCCCGCATGATAAGTATGATTCTCGCCATTCGTCGCGATAATTTCATCTCGATATCGGAAAGACTCCACTGTATATAACGGCGTGTGATGTTTCTGAATGTGAATAATCTGCTCTTTGGCAATCAATTCGTCCAGGTGAAAAGCTAAACTGTATTCCCGCGCTGATGAGATGCCACAAAGCTGATTTAAACTAGCATTATAGCCCCATCCCTTGTCTGTCTCGAAGAAGTCAAATTCTGATAACTTGCGGATGCCATAGCGATCGTACATTGAAGTATCCGAATGGAGTACAGTCGTGGCATAATTGGCTTTCCATGCTGAAAAACGCTTGGTTTCGGTATCTGTTGGATCGGATAATAGCTTCATTACTTGGTCAGGAGGCGCAGCAAACACAACCTTATCAAACTCCAGAATCTCCCCGTCAGACAGCACAATTTTTACACCATCAGCAACTCTAAAAATACTCTCAATCTCCACATTTGTCAAAATTTTACCCCGAAAGTGATGTAAAATTTTTTCAATGTAAGAATACACGCCACCTTTAATTCTTACCCAGCTAACTGAGGCATATTCCCGTAACATGGGAATCGCCAATTCTGCGGGACAATTGTCGATGATTTCAAAAGGTATCGAGTAGCTATACATCGTCAGCAACTTGAGCCAAGTATTACGGATAGACGAGCTTTTTAAAGGCTCAGATAGTGGCATATCGTAGAAATCGTGCGTTTCAGAAAATCGCATTTTTATGATAAATGCAGCCGAACGAGCATAGAGAGAATCGAGCCGTAAATATTCGAGCACGCGTTGAATTCCAGTGAAGTTTTTCTGAATAGCGACTCCTGATAAAAAGTGGCGCTTGTCTTTAAAAAGCAGCGAAGAACCAATCTCCACAGGCTCTAATTCAACTCCTAGCTCTTGCATAAGACTGGCGAAGTTATAAAACACAGTCGGAAATTCTAGCACCCCATTTTCTAATATTTCATTACACTCAGATTGATTTGGCGCAACATTTTTATTGAGTGTCCGAATATGTCCGCCTAAAATTGGTTGTTTTTCAAACACAGTAACATGATGTTTCTGTTTGTCGAGCCAGTAGGCTGTGGCCATACCACTAGCTCCGCCCCCAACAATTGCAATTCTCATGGTTCTCTCCTAAATTGATAGAAAGAAGTTCGGCAACGGATTATGTAACGGATGTAACGGATGTTTTCTCGTTCTCAGTTTTTACCCATTGGTGACAACTTAAGTTCAAACCCATCCACAGACTGCTGCTTAACTATTAAACTTAGATCCCCCCTAGCCCCCCTTAAGAAGGGGGGAACCGGAGTCTTCTCAAAGTCCCCCTTCTTAAGGGGGATTTAGGGGATCTCGGCTCGGCATATAAACGAGATTTATCAAGGGTTTTAGTCTTAAGTTGTCACCAATGGTTTTCACCTGGGAAGGTATTTAACTCTTGCTCTGTCTCGTGTTTTAAAGAGGAGGCAGAGCCTCCAGACATTCATTCCTTAATAATTCCTCCTAGCCTAAAATGGGATCGCCAGATAGACGTTGATACAAAAGTGCTCCTGTCCAAAATGTCGGCGCAAATCCTGGGTAGCCAGATGAGGCATTGCAGAAGTAGAAATTGTTGAGAGAAGTTTCGTGATTTAGCCGATCGCGCCCCATGTTACGCGGCGTTAGAATAGAACCATAGGAATTGCCATTTGGACACCAACAGAAGCGCTCGTTAGTCGTAGGACTTCCAGTAATATGAAAGACCATATGTTTGCGGAAATTAGGAACGTAGTGTTTCTCAACTACGTCTAAAATTGCATCCAAAATTTCTTGTTTCTTCTGACGATAAGCTTTGCGGTCACTCTCCCAAAGTTGCTTAAAATAGCCGTAATTAGCAACAGTCAAAAATTCCACAATTTGACAATCTTCTGGACAATCCCGACTCGCTTCGGTCAATAAAGTTGGTGTTGTAATCGCAAAACTGGGATGAGAAAAATCATTTTTGTTATACATTTGAGCAAAAGATTCATTCAGATCTAGATGTTCAGAATGAAACGTATTCCACTTGCCAAATCCATAGTCTCGGAGGTCAATACCTTTGACAACGCAGTAAACCATGTAGTTAGATGCAGAATACTCATAGTTGAGTTTCCGCCGGACTTTTTTAGAAAATAATTCCTCCCCAATCATCTTCGCAGCTCTTTTTGGGTCGAGGTTACAAATCACTGTTTCTCCCGTGAATTCATGGGTTTGATGGGTGGTCAAATCCATTGCTTCAACTCCCGTTACCGTTCTGTTTGTGACTCTGAAATTCGTAGCTTCATGATTTAGTAGAACTTTCCCCCCGTTGGATTCAATGACTTTAACTAAGGAATTGATCACATCTTCAAAGTGCTGAGTTGGGTAAAATGCACCTTCTTGATAGCCTCGAAACAAGGCAATCCAAGCATAGAAAGAAAGCTGATTTGGAGGTAGCAAAAAGTCCGGCCATTGCAGGGCTAAAAGGGTCTGGGCGGCTTGCGGGAGTTGGAACTTATCAAAAACATCCTGAAGCGTGCTATTGAGGTGTTGGATGGCACAGAATACGTCACCGAAATTTTTGAGTAATTCAATTGGTTTGACGGGAGGAGCGAGTTTTCTGAGTCCCGCGCCAGTTTGCTCGACTTCGTTGACGAATTTGCGAATGTTCTCGCTTGCTTCGGGAAACAGGGCCGACAATCTGCGGATCAATTCTGCTGGTTCTGAGGGAATATCTAGGGCGTACCCCGGCATTCTCATGTGGTCGTAGCCATTCGGATCGTACCGCTCAAAGGTGACTTCTCGATCGAGACCGAGTTTTTTGAGTACGCGATTGACAGTATGTCCTTCGCCGCAGTCCCAAACGTAGTGAAATTGGGCATTAAAGGTGTATTTTTTGGCCATCGTAAATGTATGACCAAAGCCTCCGGGGTGTTCGTGAGCTTCGAGGATATGCACAATTTTGCCGGAGTTTGCCATCAAAGCTCCAAAAACCAGTGCTGATAAACCACTGCCGACGATGAGGTAATCTGTTTGCATAGAGTGTTTCCTCGATCGAGTGAATCGGGCGATCGTTCTTTTTCTAGACTAACTTTCAATTCTGAGGAAATTATGAAGAGGGTTTTTCATCAGATTTGATACTAAATCCCGGTGCATTAGCCCTTCGATAAGTTCCGAAAACCCAAATTTGTGTGCTATGCCATTATGCTTGAGAAGGCCGTCTTTCTGGGACGGGGCTTTAGACTCAATCTTTCAGTAAAAACAGATGACTACGAACCACAAACAACGTCTTTATCCAACTCGCATCGATATGCCAGCAGCAACCCGTTCTGAAATAGTTGGGCTGCTCAATGCCACGCTAGCAACGACTCTGGACTTAAAAACTCAAGTCAAGCAAGCTCACTGGAATGTCAAAGGCATGGACTTTTATCAGTTACATTTGTTATTCGATGAAATGGCAACAGAACTCGATGATTATGTTGATACGATTGCTGAGCGAGTGACTGCTTTGGGCGGTTTGGCGGTAGGAACAGCGCGCACAGCAGCGGCAGATTCGATTTTGCCAGAGTTTCCTTTTGATATTTTAGATGGTAAAGAGTATGTGACGGCTTTGGCCGATCGCTACGCACCCTATGCCCAACACCTACGAGTAGCCATAGACAAAGCAGGCGAACTTGGTGATGCGGATACTGCTGATTTGTATACGGAAATTTCGCGGACAATTGACAAGCGTTTGTGGTTCCTGGAAGCACATTTGCAAGGTTCTGCAAAACTGTAGCTATCCTAAATCATTTGCATAATTCTTGTAGGGGCTCTTGGCCCCGTGGTTGCCCGATAGATAGGGGGTAGGCACTCTTGGCACTACCCCTACAAATTTATCTGAATCATTTAGGATTGCTTTTGATCTCAAAGTTAAAAATAGTTATTAATTTGGATGGTTTTTTTGTGGTAGCTAATATTCCAGATTATGCTCCTCAACTCCAACGTCTGATGCAACAAGCAGGCCTTGTGAGCGATCGAGCACTTAGTCAAAAAGCAGGGGTTTCTGAACTTGAACTCAGTCGTTTGCGTCGTGGCTTAGCCTTGCAAACGCGAGCAGATATCTTGCTCAAAATCAGTCAAGCTTTACAAATTTCCTTAAACGAACTGATCGCAACTTTTGCCCCTGGTTCTGTAGAGTTAGAACAGCCAACACCGACGGCTATTCAACAAGAATATCAGAGGCTACAAGCTACTCTCGATATTCAGCGGGAATCTTTAATGCAGGAATTTCAACTTTCTAGCTTGCAAATTTTAGAATCCTGGATGTTGCAGTGGCCGACTGCGGCTAGCAAAGCCCAGGAAAATCAGAAGTTGCCGGCGGTGAAATTGCTGCCTTTGGTGCGCCCCGTCGAGAAATTATTGCAGGAATGGGGGGTAGAGGCGATCGCCCCAGTCGGATCTTTGATACCCTATAATCCACAACACCATCAACTCCTCGAAGGAACAGCCCAGCCTGGAGAACTGGTCAAAGTCCGCTATACGGGCTACAAGCAAGGCGAAAAACTCCTCTATCGCGCCAAAGTCATCCCAGTTTGAATCTATAGCAAAACGAAAAGGAAAGCAGGAAGGCAGAAAAAAATTATGCCCAATGCCCAATTCCCAATGCCCAATTCCCAATTCCCAATTCCCAATTCCCACTCTACGATTTGGATCGGAGTCCGTCTCGCAGCTATACTAACCTAGTCTGGCTAGAAATTCTGACATTCCCACTGCAAAATATGAGTCCTGTAGTTAAAATTATTCAACCCTCTGGCATCTTAGATGGCACCAAGGCAAGTCAATTTCGCCTAGAGATTAGCGACCTAGTGGAAGCTGGAGCCGATGTGGTATTGATAGACTTCCAAGATGTGACATTTATGGACAGTTCTGGCTTGGGCGCTTTAGTCTTGGCGCTCAAAACAGTCCGGGCCGCTGGGAGTCAGTTAGTTGTTTGTTCTATCAACGAGCAAATCCGTATCTTATTTGAACTCACCAGCATGGATCGAGTTTTTGAGATATTTCCCACCCGCGAGGCTTTTAATAGCAAAATTCTGATGTGACTACTCCCACATCAACCTGAGTACAGGTATGATGTGGGCTTCTTAGCAGCCCGATGAAGGGTATGCAAGATTTCCTTCATAGTCTGGGGATTCCCGTCTGTTAAGCTAGATAAATCTTTTGGCTATTGACTTCTGGCTAATGCGATCGCAGATATGCAGCCAGAAGTCTGTTAGCCAAAGTTGATTTTTAGTAAAGACCAATCATCATCAAAAACGGCTTTAGCGTTCAATTTTTGAGTGTAGTTCAACACCAACTCTAATTGGTCGGCAGTTCCACCGTTGTAAGCTGCTAACAAATCGACGAAAGGATCGAGTCCCCAGATATTGCCATCGGGTTGATTAATCTCGTATACCCCGTCGCTAAAGATGTAGAGGGTGCTAAAATCCTCGACATCGCAGGAATTGTCGATGTACCGGGCATCGGGGAACATCCCGACAGGCATTCCGGGGGTTCTTAGTTGCTGGACTTTGGCTTGGCTGGTGGGGGACTGAGAAATCAATACCGCCGGGGGATGGCCGGCGCTGGCGTAAACTAATGTGCGAGTGATCCGGTTGTAAACGCCGTACCAGATGGTGAAATATTTGTCATTTTGGTAACTCATCTGGAAAGTGGTGTTGAGAGAACGCAAAACATCACTTGGCTTATAGTAGTCAATGTTCGGGATGGCGCGCGATCGCAACAAATTCAACACTGCCACAGAAGGTAGCGCCGCCCGCAAACCATGTCCCGCGACATCCAGTAAGTAAATCGCCAAATAATCTGAATCCAGCCAGTTGTAGTCAAAACAATCTCCTCCCAACTGTCGGGAAGGAATGAATTTTGACTCGATGCTGACAGGTTCCACCATTGGATCTGGCAATAGGGACTGCACGTACTCGGCAGCCTCAGCTAGTTCTGCTTCCAGAAGTTGCTTGGCAATTTTCAAGTCTCGACTGAGTTGGTGCAATCGCAATCCAGCGCGCACTCTCGCCTGTAACTCGTTGAGTTCAATGGGTTTGGAGATAAAATCATCGGCACCGGCGTCAAGTCCTTTGACTCGATCGGCGATCGACCCCAAAGAAGTCAGCAAAAAGAATTGGGTAGTTGACAGATCTGGATCTGCCTTAACTCGACGACACACATCAATGCCAGTCAAGCGTGGCATGATCCAATCGCAAATTATCAAAGCCGGACGCAATTTTTGCGCCTGTGCTATACCGTCTTCGCCGTTACTTGCTACAGTTACTTCGTAACCCTGTTTTTTTAGGGTTCGTCTCAGTAATTCTTGAACAGCAGTATCATCGTCTATAACCAGAATTTGAAACATGGCACTCAGGTACTACAAGTCTTTCAACGTCTGGGGGTCATTCAAAATATATCCTGTCAGCGCGTTGACCTGAGATTGAGTATAGTCTATATGACAGCCTCTAAAAACCCGGACAAATCCCGAAAAACTACGCTGTTTAAGTTTTTTGAGCATTTCTTGTTTAGTTATACTCAATTTTTGACTCAATGCTAATCATATCATATTCGATAGCATCAGAATTAATATTACCCACAGCCAGAACACGGCAGTGCCGTGTCCTCTACAATCGATCGCGGTAGGGAAACGGCACTGCCGTGTCCTCTACAATCGATCGCGGTAGGGAAACGGCACTGCCGTGTCCTCTATATCGCCATGTCCTCTACAATCGATCGCGGTAGGGAAACGGCACTGCCGTGTCCTCTACATCATTCCTGGTTGACATAGAAGTGCTATTTATGGTATCATAATTAACCGATTAGTAGATTAGACATCCTCGACGGCCAACGAAAGCTAGTATTGTCAAATTACCATTCAATTTTGCCACCGTTGTGTTTTGTCTCGTTGTATTTTGCCCGTTGGCCGATGCATAATTTCAGTGGCCCAGAGTGATTGAATTCAAAGGTTCCGAAAAGTTGCCGATGTTCAAGAAAGCGGATCTTCAAGTCAATACGGGTCTAAATGGATTGGACCAGGTTTTGTCGTGGTTTTCACAATTGTATGAGCCGCGAATTCCCAGAAGTGTGTGGATTAGGTGTCAGTTGGCTTTGGCTGAGGGCTTTACGAATGCCGTTCGTCACGCCCACAATGGCAAACCAGCGGATTTGCCTGTTGACATTCAGGTGGCGGTGTTCGCTGAGTTTGTAGAGATTAAGATTTGGGATTGGGGCGATTCGTTTGATTTAGAAGCAAAAATCAAAAATATTTCGGAAAAAGTCGATATTGAAGCTTCGGGCGGTCGAGGTCTAAAATTAATGAAAGACATTGGGGACAGTCTCAGTTATGTGAGAATGGCTGATGGACGGAACTGTTTGTCGATCGTCAAAAATTATTCGCCCTGTATCAAGGATTGAAAATAGCCACGGGATGTCGATGGCCCTACATATTTTTAGTATTCGTAGGGTGCGTCAGATTTTTAATTTAAATTTTTAATCAATCACTTCGTCTGACGCACTCTACATTATTAATTTCCTTTCCATACTGAGATCTTCAAACATCAGAAGTGTTGATACCCTTACAAAAACTTACATTTTTGACATCGGATTCAGCCACAGCAAGATTGTCCGTTTCAATTCATTTAATTCCCGATACACTTCCTGTTTTACCCACTGCCCGATCGCATCGAAAGGAGTAAAAATTTTACCCACAGGCCAGCTAACATCTTGACCCAAGGGCGTTTGATGGTTGCCAGTCAAGGTCTGAATTGTAATCATGTCAGCAAATCTCTGTTTTAACAAGTCAGTTAAAAGCAAAGTTTGATCGATGTTGTCACCGTTAAATTTAATTAACAGATTGCGCCGAATTTGGTAGCTATCTTTCACCAGGCGATTCATATCCTGGGGAGAAGGGGTAAACTCGACGTTAAAGACGGGGGAAATTTGCTCGACGATCGGGATGGCTTCGGAAGCGGCATAATTGTTGAAAGAGATCAGAATATTGCCCGATCGCTCTACGTCGAACACAGCACCAATCAGGAGATGCAGTTTGCACCCCATGCTGTGTCCCATCCCGTAGATGGGGAGATATCGCGCTCGCAGGGACTCCCGCGCCTGCAAGCGTCCGAGGGCATTTTCAAATTTGTTGAGGACATCGCGGGCGATCGCAATGTGATCCAAAGTATTGACAAACGGCGTTGCGACAACAATATATCCTTGGTTCGCCACAGCCTCCAATAGCCAGCGATAGGTCAACTGGGGTGCTGTCGCCACAAATGCGCCACCGAGAAAATGTACGATCGCGATCGGTCTAGAAGGAATTAATACCCAATTACCAGAAATTTCCTGCCAGTCCATAAATTCAATCAACTACAGAATGTCAAACCTGTCTTCATTATACTTCATCCATTTCAACTTATTCAAACTAGCTTGAGGATTGAGCATAGTAGTAGCAATTCCGTAAATAAGAGTAGGCAAAAAATTCCGATTCAACCAACTTTGTCCGACCTTTCTCATGTAGTGCAGTGCCAAAAATTCTCTAAATTTGTTCAGCCTTTGCCACTTTGGCAAATTATGAAAACATAACTGTTCATACTCATTCAAAGATAACTCTGATTCTCCTCCCAAGCGTCGCCGTTGATTTTCCTTGACACAATCGGCAGCTATCCGTTTTTTTAGCCAGTGCTTATCTGTGAGAGAATTGTTCCTAATCCGATAATTTCCCAAAGGCTGTGTCGCAGCTAGCAAACCGTGCTTTTGAGCGATTTTGGTAAATAACTCCGTATCTTCCCCTACCACCCAATCTTCAGCAAAGCCACCTTCAGTGAGTAGTGTTGTGCGATCGACTACAACAGAAGACGGGAAAACCCAAGGACTTTCCCCTGTCTTCTTAATCGCCTTCATTTGGGCTTTGGTTGTAGGATAAGTGGGAATATAACTCAACTTGTTGCCACTTTTGTCCAAGTAGCGCAAAGCGTGAGCAACAGCTTTAACCTCTGGATTGTCTGCAAGCATCTGCAAACAAAATTCCAGCTTATTTGGTTCCCAGGAATCATCGCTGTCGAGAAACGCTACATACTTACCTGTTGCTAGCTCAATCATTAAATTTCTAGACTTAGAAACCCCATAATTGTGGGAATTCACAAATAACTGAATTCGCGGATCGGCCTCGGCAAGTTTAGCCGCTACTTTGCTAGTATCGTCAGTAGAACAGTCATCAACAATTAAGATTTCTAGATGTTGGTGACTACCATTGACTGCGGAGTAAACTGCATCAGCCAGGGTTTCGGCTGCATTGAATGCAGGAATGATGACACTGACTTTTTCGCTGTTCATAAATTGATTCTATGTGATATTATAGCCTTTCTAAGTTAGGTGAGGTAATCGGTCATAGGGCATTGGGCATTGGGCATCGGGCATCGGGCATCGGGCATCGGGCATCGGGCATCGGGCATTATCAATTACTAATTACTAATTAACAATTACCTATTAGCAATTACCAATTCTTGATCAATATTTATGAGGATAATCAAAATTATATTTCCATCTTGAGGAAGATGTAATTTTTGAGAAAGATGTAATTCAATTTATACTGTAACAATCCTTAGATTATTAAGCAATGCTTTCAAAACTTTCTAAAAAAATACTAATTTATCCTTTATTTCTAACAGTCATGCTGTATGCTTGCCAACAGCAACAGCAGACACACCAACCACAATCACAATCACAATCACAATCACAGAAAAAACCAAACTTGCAGCAGCAGCGCAGCACACAGGGTATGGCGGTTTCCGCTCATCCGTTGGCGAGTGATGCGGGGCTTTTGGTGCTGCGACAGGGAGGCAATGCAGTGGATGCTGCGGTGGCTACGGCTTTGGCAATTTCGGTGGTGGAGCCTTTTTCTGCGGGCATTGGTGGTGGGGGATTTTTGCTGTTGCGGCGGGCGGAAACGGGGACTGTGCAAGCCCTGGACTTCCGGGAACGAGCTCCCAGACGGGCGAAGCGAGATATGTACTTAGATAAGCAAGGTAAGGTGCGCCAAAAGGCTAGTTTGGATGGGCATTTGGCCACTGGTATTCCTGGTACTGTGGCGGGACTTGATACGGTGCACCGGGAATACGGGAAGTTGCCTTGGGCTGCTGTGGTTGCGCCGGCGATCGCCCTGGCAGAAAAAGGGTTTCCGGTGAGTTCGCGCTTTACAAAGGCTGTTGAGTCGCGACTGGATGTGATTAACAAGAACCGGGCGGCGCGGGAGATTTTTACCAAAAGCGGTGTTTTGTATAAACCAGGGGAAGTTCTGATCCAGCGGGATTTGGCTCGGACTTTAGGCAAAATTGCGATCGATCCGCAAAGTTTTTATCGAGGGAATATTGCGAGGGCGATCGCCTCTGACATGACAAAAAACGGCGGCTTAATTACTCTACGAGACCTCAAAAACTATACACCGATTTGGCGCAATCCAGTTTGTGGCAACTTTCGCACTTACGAAATTTGTGCGATGTCGCCTCCTTCTTCCGGTGGCGTTCATTTGTTGCAAATCTTGAATATTCTGGGCGATACGGATTTGAAGAAGTTGGGGCAAAAAAGTCCAGATACTTTGCACTTGTTGGCGGAAAGTATGCGGATTGCTTATGCCGATCGATCTGAACATTTGGGCGATCCAGATTTTGTGAGTGTGCCCGTCAAAGCTATAACTAGCCTTAGCTATGCCAAATTGAGACGATCGCAAATCCAGATGTCGAAAGCCAAACCTTCGATCGAGGTAAAAGCTGTTGATACTCAAACTTTGAGTCGCTTTGTGCATGAGTCGCCTGAGACTACACACCTGACGGTAGTTGACAAAGAGCGCAATGTTGTGAGTTTGACGTTTACCGTGAATGGTGGTTTTGGGGCTGGGGCTGTGGCTGCTGGTACGGGAATTTTGCTCAACAATGAGATGGACGATTTTGCTGCGGCACCGGGAGTCCCGAATTTGTTTGGTTTGGTGGGTGGGGATGCAAATGCGATCGCACCTAGGAAAACTCCTTTATCCAGCATGACACCAGTGATTGTGACCGAAAATGGCAAATTTCGCCTCGCTGCGGGCTCTCCCGGAGGTAGCACGATTATTACAACGGTGCTGCAAATTGTGCTGAATGCGTTGGTTTACGACATGAATGTCAGTGAGGCTGTATCTGCACCTCGGATTCACCATCAGTGGTTGCCCGATCGCCTCATGGTTGAAAAGGGAGGCTTTGATGCTACGACGCTGGATGACTTACGCAGGCGGGGACACATGATTCAGCAAAGGGATGGTTGGGGAAATGCGAATGCGATCGTCCTCACGTCTGATGGTTGGTTGGAGGGGGCTGCCGATCGACGCGGGGAAGGAGTAGCAAGGGGTTTTTGACTGAATTTGCCCGAAGCCGAAATTAGTCCAAGGCAGTGCCGTGTCCCTACCCCAATTAATTGTAGGGACACGGCACTGCCTTGGACTCGGTAATATCGTTTCCGATGCAATCGGAAACGATATTACCGAGTTGAAATCAATCGCAATGTCCGTATAAACACGTAGCTGTAAAGTGTTTACAAAGTAATTAATTTTACTATTAAATAATGTCATCATAATATTGTGGATTTAATTCAAAGCTGTCAGGAACTCAGGTCTAAAGACACTGAGCTTGGTCGCGAGCAAGTCTCGAAGCAAGCTATTCTGACCAGCCTCAGTCTTAACTGACTACGTTATTTGG
>REAP01000112.1 GCA_004294385.1 Oscillatoriales cyanobacterium
TGGTGTTCGCCACCCACTAACCATTATTATTTTCCGACCAGTCGTTTGAGCAGGCGTGTCTCATGTGTATCGGCGGTTATGCTACCTGTAGTATTCTTTGAATATACCATAGTGCCAATAGTGTTGTTCGGAAAGAATTTTATGCAAAAAGATAAAATTTGTTAAAGGTAGGAAAAAAATCACCCAATTTTTTCCGGTTTAGCTCTTGCTTTTTTGAACTCTTGACTGTACAATTAAATAATGGGAGTGTGAGTGTTTTTAAATAAAAACACTCACACTCCCATTATCTAATTGTATCTTATAAATGTCAAAAAGTCAATCCCCAAAGCTGAAAAAAAGATCTTTTTTTTTTCTTTCTAGGTATTTTTTTTGAGCGTTGTTGAAGCAAAGAAGCGAGAAAATTACGGAGAGCTAACTAGCTGACTCTCTAGTAGCCTGAGTATTTTTGCTGGCAACATTTGACTTGCCACCTAATTTTTGGAAGTAAAGACTGCCGACGGTTGTTAAGAATATAGCATAGCCGATCGCCTGGATGAGATAAAGTCGATCTCTGTATCCAAATAATGATTTGAGGAGGATGCCGGGAAATTCGCGATCGGGCAAAATTGCCTCTGCATCCCAGACCATCGGGCCTAAAATACAGGAATGGAGTTGTGCAGTGCGATCGAAATAAACACAAATCGCTGCATACTGGCTATCTGTCTGGGACAAAATGGCAGCCGCTTGGTCAAAATGTTTGAGTGCAGAGACTGCTAAACCAGCGACAATTAGCAGCAACAAAATCCCCATAAACTTGAAAAACTGGCGGATATCAATTTTGACACCCCACTTGAAAATTAGGGAACCAATGATTGCAGCCCCAAACAAACCACCCACAGCCCCTAAAGCCGGAGTTAAACCTTGTTGAAATTGAGCGCTGACAAAGATAACTGTTTCAAAACCTTCGCGAAGTACGGCGATAAAAATTAAGCCGAATACGCCCCAGCCAGCATTGGTGTTTTGTTTTAAAGCTGCGGTGATTGCGCCTTGAACTTCTGCTTTGAGAAAGCGGGCTTGTTGAGTCATCCAAATTAGCATCCAGCTTAGCATTGCGATCGCAAAAATCCCCAGACAACCTTCGAGCAATTGCTTGATTACTGGTGCGTAAGGTTGATTTGATGCTGAGAGTGCGTGGAGTAACTGATTGAATAGTCCACCGACAACAGCGCTAGCAGCAATGCCGGCTCCTACTCCTGTATAAACCCAAGAATTGAGGTGACTTTGCTCGGCTTTTTTCAAGCAAGCAAGTACAATTCCGACGACTAAGGCGGCTTCTACGCCTTCGCGGAGGGTGATTACAAAAGTTGGGATGGCTTCAGTAAGGTTCATTTTTTGATCACTGCTAATTTGTGGTTAGTCCTTAGTAACTTCTGTGATTGAACCGCGAAGGCGCGTTCCCCGCAGGGGTTCCCGAAGGGTAGGGCGCGAAGGAGGAGAAAGAAGAGAAGGAATAGAAGGAGCAGTTACTCTTAAGGTGCTTTGGGAGTAACTAAGCAGTAAGAATTAAGGACTTAGGGCTGTTATTTCTGTCAACTATAGTCCCGCAGCATCTTTTTGAGTTCTACTTGATGCAATTCTTCTTGTCCAATCAGAGTGCGGGCGTATTCTTCTAGATAAACGCTGGAGTCTGTGACGACTTCAAGTAAGGATTTATACTTTTTGAGCGCTTTTTTCTCGTGATTTAAGCTTTCTTCCAACAAGTCTCTTATCGAATGTTTGTAGGTTTCTTCGATGGGAGCAATTTTCTGACTGGGATGCCCTTCTAAACCTGTTAAAATTTCTCCGGCTTGTTGGGCGTGGAGTAGGGATTCGGTTGCTTGTGCTTGAAAAAACTGCACGATGGGAATCCGGTTTGGCCCTGTCACCATTAGTGCATAGTGGGTGTAGCGCACGACTCCTGCTAGTTCCCATTCCATGATGGTGCATAGCAGTTCTTGGGTTTTTTTCTCGTCGAGTTCTTTCATTGCTGTTTTCGATTTAAGATGCAGTTAAGAGCATCTTCTATAATATCATATTTTTAAATTTAAGCGTTTCAAGATGGCTCGAAAAATACTACTACACGCTCACGCTACCGAAAAGGGAAGTAAAAAAGTACAAAAGCAAGACTTATACTTTTGGGAATAAGTTCAAAGTATTTTAGTGAAAGACCTAATTTTTATTGACGAGTCAGGTTTGATTTTAGCATTAGTTCGCCATCAGTGATCGCTCTCCTCAAGGTCAAAGAGCCTATGGCGATCGCCCTAACAAAAGCGGTAAGAACGTCTCTATTATTGGTGCTGTGGAGTCTCAAAGGTATGATGATGGCGCAGGCGGTAGTCTTATGGGAGCAACTGATGCCTTAACTTTCGAGTATTGCCAGGGGCAGTACATATCTGCAATTTATCAAACAGTTGACATAAATTCTCAATTAAGATAAACTGCACATTGTAGTTAAGTAGCGGTAGCGCTCAACCAAAATGCTATGACTCTTTCAACCTACACTCCAGCCTTGTACCCAAATTTCAAACAGCAGACTTTCACCTGCCGTCAGTTAGTGACGATGCCCTTTAACGGCTTACTGCGGATTAATCGGGGGGCTGTCCGAGCAGTAACTTGGAGCGAGCAGGGAACAGCAATAACCCTGGGATATTGGGGAATTGGGGACGTACTCGGTCAGTCGTTGTCAGGTGTTCAACCTTATCAAATTGAGTGCAAAACTCATGTAGAAGTGAGTTACATTCCTCAGAATTTGTGCTATCAATCCTTAGATGAAATTTTCAGACACTTTCAGGAAACTCAAGCATTTTTCTGCGTTGTTCGCAGCGAATCTCTACGCGATAGATTGGTGCAACTATTAGCTTGGTTGGGACAAAAATTTGGCCGTCAGGTAGAACAAGGAGTGTTGATTGATTTGAGATTGACTCACCAGGAGCTTTCTGAGGCGATCGGAATTACGCGGATTACGGTGACGCGATTGATGTGTCGGTTGGAGGAAGAGGGAATTATCGATCGCTCCCGCCCTCAGTACATCGTTTTAACTTAGCATTTTTGACATTTCTGAAAATTATGATATTTATCAGAAATATAAGGAATTTTTTTAACCGCAGATGCACGCAGATAAACGCAGATACTTTTTGGGTATCTGCGTTTGTACTTCGACTGATTATTTAAGTCGTCACCAATGCCTTCAACAGATAAGCGCGAGTTCCTGTTTGGGTTACGCCCTTGGCATCTTTGTAGGTGTAACTGCCGTAGGCAGAAATATCACCGTAATTATTGATGCCAGTCGCGTTAGTTAATGTCACACTCGATCCGCCAAAGCTCGGACTCGTTAGTGTCAGACCGTTCAAGTCTTTGATTACACCGTTGTTCCAGACAAAGGCGCGGTTTTGACCGACCCCATTCTGGGAGACGCCGACTACTTGACCGAATTGGTTGATGCCAGCGGTGGAACCGTTTGCACCGCCAAGGCTGCCGAGGTTGATTTTTTCGCCGTTCTGCAACAAGAATGGCGAACTTGTGGCTGTAGCGCCTGTGCCACCGCTAGTATTACCGATGATTTGACCAGCATCGTTGATGTCGCGGGCAATGGCTTGTTCTGCCCCAAAGGTGCCGAGGTTGGTGAGTTTGTATTTACCGTCTGTGCCTTTTTCCCACAACGCCGCAGTGTTGACGGTTTTGTCGTTGAGTCCGTCACTGTCAATTTGTCCGACGATCGCACCTTTATTGTTAATTCCATTTGCGGTAGCGCTGTTACCGTCCAAATCTGGCAGGGGGTTGATGAAACCCTGGTCTACAGAAAGCGCGCGGGTGCGAGCAGGGGTTGTGCCACTAGCCGGCGCGTAGATGTGGCGGCCGGCAATTTGGTTTTGGTTGTTGATGTCGAAGAAGTAGCTTTCAACACCTGGCAAGTCGGTGATTTGTAGCTTGTAGTCGCCGCCATCTTCCCTTTGCCACAGCAAGCCGCGGTCTGTGGCTTGACCGGCAATTTCATCGCTTGTACCGGCGATCGCACCTAAGTCGTTGATGGCTGCGGTAAAGCCACCACCACCACGTTGTGTTACCTCTTTTCCGGTATTCTCACCACCGCCATTTTTGATGCCGGTGCTAGTCAGGGGCTTGAACACACCGTTTTCCCAAGTAAACCCTTGGTTGCGGAATCCTGTGCCAAGCACTTCGGTGGTTTGCGAACGACCAACGATTTGTCCTTTGTCGTTAATGTTGTTAGCTTGGGTGGCATTGCCTGTGGGTGCGATCGAACCAAGGTCAATAGCCTGGTAGCGGTACAGGGGTATGTCATTGGAAAGAACAGCTTTTTGCACTCCTGCAACTACGTCTTTGATGGTTGCCACCAAGTCATCTCCGGCTTTGATCAGGGTGTTGCCCAGTTCGGTGACAAAGGAGATGGATTTACCGACGAGGCTGCCACCTAAGCGCAGTTTATCTGCGGCTGCATTAAATCCAGATATGGTCACGGAACCAGCGCCTGCTTCCAGAACGATTTGATCGCTACCATTGCCGAGGGAAACTGAGTCGTTGCCAGTTCCTGGTTTGATCAGATTATCGCCATCGCCTGCGTTGATGTTGTCATCGCCAGCACCGGTGTAGATTTGGTCGTCGCCACTACCTGCGGTGACGAAATCGTTGCCACCACCTGTGACGACGCGGTTGTTGCCTTTGCCTGCGAAAACGCGGTTGTTGCCTTCTCCGGCATTGATGATGTCATTGCCTTCTTTGCCGTAGATGGTATCGTCGCCGGGGCTGCCGGTGATGCTTTTATTGCCTTCGCTAGCGAAGATGGTGCTTGCTTTTTCTCCGGCATTAATGATGTCTTTACCAGTGCCTGCAAAAATCATGCCGCTGCTGTCACCTGTGATTAGGCTGTCATTATTTTGGAGTTTAATTTGACTTGCGGTTCTTTCTGAATTGAGAGTGCTGGGTGAGCCGATCGACTTTGCAACTAAAGTATCCAATCCTGATAAGCCACTGGATATTCCTAAGTCTGCCAGTGCCGTATTGGGAAATAGGGGGGATGTTGTATTCGATGATGTATTCAGCAAGTTATCGGAAACCATTGAGAACTCCTTTGATATTTAGGTTTTAGTTGTATTTAAGGGCGTGTAAAACTACACCCTGAAGTCAGACTTTGGGAGCAATATTGATGCCATAATCTCGAAAAAACCTGACGAGAATTGAGTCGATTTATTGAAAAATCAACAATAATTTACCTGGAATATTTTTGTCTGTTAACTGTCTTGCCCCAATTAATCTAGACGATGTAGATTGTAAGCTTATTGCAAAAGAAAGTCAACTAACTTTAAAATTTTTATTGTTACTGAATGTCAAAAATCTCTAAAACTACCTAAACACAAAGATTTTAATGCTACAGTTTGGTTAATTTTTACCTCCTTAATAAGAATAATATCAACAAGTTTATTAAAATTTGTTAAATAAAACTAGCTAGTTGACAAGTTGGGCTTATGATCCAGGTCGCAACTAGCTTTTGAGTATTATTTTCAATAAACGCCATGAATCCAAAACCGCGCAAGCCTCTAAAACAGAGTTTAATTTTCGCAAGTCTGGCAGTTAGTTCGATCGCTGCTACCAGCACTATAGTAAAATTAGAACAGCAGATCAAAGTGCGATCGCCAAATTCTGGCTTGACGGTACAGGTACGATTACTCCGCCCGGACATTGGAATCAAATTGCCACAGATGTTGCTATCCGTCGCGGCAATACCTTTGAGTGGTCGAGTCAAATGCAATTAGTAGAGAAACACGTCATCAGCCGACAGCATAAATTTTGGAAGGAGTGTGATCATTTAGCTTTACAGTCCAAGCATCTTTACAACACTGCTAATTATGTGCAGAGACAATACTTTTTTGATACCAAAAAGTATTACAACTCAATTGATATCTATCATCAAACCAAGAATTTAGAATCTTATCGGTATCTGCCCACTAAAGTTAGTAAGCAGGTTGTGCGTAGAGTATCAGAAGCTTGGAAAGGTTGGTTAGCAGCATTGAAAGATTGGTCAAAGCATCCTGAGAAGTATCTAGGAAAACCTAAAATGCCTGGATACAAGCATAAAGAGCGTGGTAGGAATGTTGTCATATATCCAATAGATGCCATATCAAAACCTGCTTTAGCTAAAAGTATTGTTAAGCTGTCTCAGGCTTCCATTGAATTCCCAACTCAGGCTAAAAATGTTGACCAAGTAAGGATTATTCCTAAGCTTGACCACTACGTTATTGAAGTTGTTTACACCGTTGAAGAAACCGTAAAATCGGATGGTAAATATGTTGCTGGTGTAGACCTTGGTTTAAACAATTTAATGGCTATAACATCCAATCATCCCGGTCTGAGACCGATGCATGATTAATGGTAGACCGTTGAAAAGTATTAACCAATTCTTCAATAAAAGAGTTGCCACATCACAATCAATTGAAGCTTGGAGACAAATAAAAGTGTTGAACGGCAAGCGTGACAGAAGGATTGATAACTATCTCCATACTGTTAGCCGTAGAGTTATTGACTGGTGTCAATTAAATGATCTTGGTCAGTTAGTTATAGGCAACAACCAAGGATGGAAGCAATATCTCAACATTGGTAAAAAGAATAATCAAGAATTTACCAATATTCCACACGCGAAACTTATTAGTTTGTTGACCTACAAAGCTCAATTAGCGGGAATTGAAGTAATTGTGACTGAGGAAAGTTACACGTCAAAAGCTAGTGCTTTAGATGGTGATACGTTGCCTGTTTACAAAGCTAAGTCAGATGTCAAACCCGTTTTCAGTGGCAAGCGTGTTAAACGTGGCTTATACAAAACTTCTAATGGTAGATTGATTAATGCTGATACCAACGGAAGTTTAAATATAGCTCGAAAAGTAATTCCCAACTTTATGAAGGGAATAGTGGGATTGCCGTTTATCCCAGTAGTTTTAGACCTTTGGACTAAGATTACAAACGTAGCTGTCTAGATTGGTCTACTCTAGGGTAGATTTGTCTACTCTAGGGTAGCTTTGTCCAGATTTCTATGAGCGGTTAACTTCCAATACTCCGCTAGGAGCGAATACTACCGTAAACTTGGCTGCGGGTACTGTGGCCTCGCTGCTACCTGTCTGGGAAGACTTCAGCAGATTTGGCAGGGGAGTTTCTTGGGTGAAATCCTTGGCTGGTTGATTGAGTGGCTCGAAATTGCCGATCGCCCCATCTTGACTGGCAGTGACTCGATAGACTAGATTCTGAGTGAACGTAGGGCTAGTTTGCCAATTCTGATTGATGCGATCGTAGACTTTGATAGCTAATTCATCTAGTTTAGCGCGATCGGTAATTTCTGCTGTCTGATTAGTGACCTCCACCGCCTGAACTTCCTGCTTACCCGCTGACACAGGTAGAGCTTGGACAGTCTTATCTGTAGGGCTACTCGCAATAGCCGTTTCAGGAGACTTATTAGTTAAAGGTGCAACATCAGGAGACTTTTGGGGCAGTTGTTTTGTGCTATCAACAGCCAAAGCCGGAGGTGTTGGGCTACTCGAAATAGCAGGTTCCACCACCTTAGCAACAACATTAGCATCTGCCACCTTAGCGGGATCTTTCCCCTCTATTGTCAAAGACTTGACGTAAATACCACGAAACTTTTCCATTTGAGTGACGCGCCACATGGCAATTGGATAAGTCACGCATACAAGTGTAAAAACTCCTACACAACCCCAAACGAATTTGTGCATCTCCCTCGCCGGGAGTGGCTTACTTTTTGTTTCCATCATCAAACCTCGTATTACTTAAATTAACGGCAAATAGGGGAATAAAGGATGCCAAGACATAGCTGTGGAAGCTACTAACAAAGCAAACATCCAGAAAAATATGGTGCGGCTTTTCACACTCTTATTCTTCCAAATCGCATACAGTATTGGCCAACTGATAAGCCAGCCAACAAGTAACATAGTTTCTTTGCCCGTGTAACTGCCGATATTTCCCCACAATTCGCTATCACTCTTGCTTCCGGGAATCCAACTGCCAATATTCCAAACAATTTTTTCTGTGGCTTTGGATGTGTCGGACAAGTGGTGAGTTACCATCATGACAAAACAGCCAATGCCAGCACTAATTAATGCAGCAGCAGCCGGGCCAGAATTGCTAGGCGGAGTTTCGGCTCCCTCAGCTAAGCTTTTCGGGAATCGTTTTAAATTATTCCAAAATTTCCCGTAGAAAGGTTCATTATCCGCATGATTTTGGCGGGATAATTGTCTGGTCATTGCTAAAATCTCCTAAGTTTGGGAATTGCTCATTAGCTGTTGCTAATAGTGTCAAATAACCGCAGAAAAATATTCTATGTCAACAGGCAAGATGCCTGTTCCACAAAAAATAAATTTTCTTGTGGGGTGGGCTTCTAGCCCGCACATAAAAAGATTATTGCGAATAGTGCAAAATCTTAGATAAACTAACTATTTACTAGAGAGCGCGAATTTTGGCAACACCAAGTCCGCTCACCATGCCGCCCATTGCAAAAAACATGATTCCCATCAAAGCTACACAAGTAGCTGTTAAAACTGGGCGATTTTTTTTGTCTAAAATTGAGTCGCCGTAGTACCACAAAATCCAGGTACAAGCTACTGCTAATGGCAATGTAAATAGCACGGTAAATTCGTGGTATTCCATCAAAATGTACTGGACTAAAGGCGAGTTTGATTTCAGCCAAGCGCGAGCTCCACCAAAATCTGCGCCTGCTCGATAGCGCATATATGATAAGTTGCCGGTAGCGATCGCCAAAAAACTCAAAAGAGTTGACCAAAAGGCTAATGTACGCATTTGTGGCAAGATTTTACCAACTCCTCGTAGCAAGGGAAAGGCTAAGTGTCCGGTATAAGCCATGACTACTAATGCCAACATTGAACCCATCCCGTGAATGGTTCCCATCCACCGTTGCCAAGGGCTGGGATGGAGTATGTTAACGAAGGGCATAAACAGAAATAAACCAGCGGATAAAATGCTCAGCCCGTAGACGGAAACTTGAGCTATATCTAATTGTCTGGGAAATTCCGATGTAACTAAATCGGTAGTTGATTCTTCGATTGAATTTTGCACCGCTATCGGGCCTCATCGAGTTTGGATTTTTTAGCAACGTATTTGAGAATAGTTGCATTAGTATTTTGAGATTCTTGAGAATACCAGCCGTGCGGAAGAGCCGATCGCACATTCGCGCGATCGCACACTGAAAATTACGCCAAAACGACATTAACTAGCAATAAAATTCGGCTTATTAGTTTTTAGCTCACCCAAAACTTTTGCTTTTACTGCTTGATCGGCATTTTTGCCACTTTTTTTTAAAGCAAGTAATGCAACTTATTCTCAAAAAGCCATGATAAGGGAAATTATTGACTTCCACTATTTTGTTAATCTTATTTTAAGATTTGTGTGAAAGCTTGATTCTTCAAGGATTTTGCTATTCGGTCGATCGCAAATTATTGATAATAGTTAGCAAAAAGCCCAAAATACGTGGCTTCTCAAAACAAAATCAGCCATTGCAGGGACTGCAACCGTTTGGATGATATTTGGTGATTTTGGGATTCCTGCCATAGTTGTTCTGCGAAGCGATACCCTGATAAATAGTTAGATGCGCCTATACCAATCAAAACGAGCACGGCGGCTCGGAGCATGGGGCTATCTTCCAAAATATTAAGAGATATTTTAAGACAAATCTTTAAAGAATTCGATTTATCGATCGGGTTGGGACTGTGAATTTGCTATAGTGGGGTGACTTTACGCCAGAGCAAACCCTGCTTCAGTTAGACTAGACTGGCATACATTTTTTGGCGATCGACGAGACGCGATGGTTTTGCGTCTCTACCTGAAAAAGCAGTCAACTGTCGCTAATGTTGCTCTGGCGAAAACCCCCATCACAAGGAGAAATAATTCATTGTCACGCCGCTACCTGTTCACATCTGAATCCGTTACCGAAGGCCATCCCGATAAAATCTGCGATCAAATCTCAGATACGATCTTAGATGCCTTACTGACCGAAGACCCTAAAAGTCGCGTCGCCGCCGAAGTTGTTGTCAACACGGGATTGATGCTGCTGACTGGAGAAATTACGACTAAAGCTCAGGTAAATTACATAGAATTAGCACGGAAAAAAATAGCCGACATTGGCTACATCCACGCTGATAACGGCTTTTCTGCCAATAGCTGCTCGGTGTTGGTGGCTCTAGACACTCAGTCTCCCGATATTGCTCAAGGGGTGAATACAGCCCACGAAAGTCGGGAACAATCTAGTGAAGAGGAATTGGATGCTATTGGAGCGGGCGATCAAGGCTTGATGTTCGGCTTTGCTTGCAACGAAACGCCGGAATTGATGCCGCTCCCGATTAGTTTAGCGCACCGGATTTGCCGCCAATTGGCCGTAGTCCGCAAAACTGGTCAATTGCCTTATTTACGTCCCGATGGCAAAAGCCAAGTTACTGTCACTTACGAAGATGGCAAACCTGTTGGTATTGATACCATATTAATTTCTACGCAGCACACTGAGGCGATCGGCGACATTACCGAAACTGCCGCAGTTCAAGCCAAAATTAAGGCAGACCTTTGGGCTACTGTCGTCGAACCCGTGTTTGCTGATATTGCGATCAAACCCGATGCAGAAACTCGCTTCCTTGTCAACCCCACTGGCAAATTTGTGATCGGCGGGCCTCAAGGGGATTCGGGTTTGACGGGGCGCAAAATTATTGTGGATACCTACGGTGGTTATTCCCGTCACGGCGGCGGTGCTTTTTCTGGGAAGGACCCCACAAAGGTCGATCGCAGCGCGGCTTATGCTTGTCGCTACGTTGCTAAAAATATCGTGGCTGCTGGTTTGGCCGAAAAGTGTGAAGTGCAGTTGAGTTATGCGATCGGCGTTGCGCGGCCAGTTAGCATGATGATCGAAACTTTTGGCACTGGGAAAGTTGATGACGATCGCCTTTTGGAAGTTGTGAAACAGTTGTTTGAACTGCGTCCAGCGGGGATTATTCAAGCATTCAACTTGCAGAATTTGCCTGCTGAAAGGGGCGGTCGTTTCTATCAAGATGTGGCAGCTTATGGTCACTTTGGACGCACTGATTTAGAGTTGCCTTGGGAGCAAACTGATAAGGTGGAACTGTTGAAGTCAGCTTTGAGTGAGCAGTTGTCAGCCGTGGCGAGATAGTAAAATTTCTTGTGGAACGGGCTTCTAGCCCGTTGCTAAACCCCCACAAGGAATTTGATGCTGATATATATTAGACATCTCCAATAATTATTGTGGAACGGGCATTTTGCCTGTTCGACAGAGGCTTTTATGGAGATGTCTATTGAACAATCCTCAAATCCTGGTTCTCGCAGTAAAATAGGCTATGGGCTCGGAATTAATATAACTTGTAGGAGTAATATTGTTTCCGGTTGCATCGGAATGATTTTACCACAGAGAACGCAGAGAACACAGAGGGAGATAAGAGAGATGAATACAGGACGATGCTACCGGATTTGATCTAAATATGTCAGAAACAAACAAACCTGTATTTGAAATTAACCAGCAACTTTTTCAGCAACTGGTTGAGTGGCAAGAAAAAATTGAACAAGAAGATGAGTTAGCAAGTGAGTCAGAAGACGAAAAATTCACGGATGTAAAAATTGCGATCGCCAGTCAAGACGTGTCTTCTGAAAAAGATAATTCCTAGACTGTGGCTGATTTCAAATCTGGTGACATCGGAATGATCAAGGATTGATATAGAGTCCAAGGCAGTGCCCAAAGCGTGTCAACTTAAGGTAGAACCAATAGTCCGCCAGGGGTTGAAACCCCTGCCTCAAAGCGCAAGTCCTCTCAAAGAGGACTGAAGAACTCTTTAGTCCTCTTTGAGAGGACTGTCTTCTATTAGACAGGGGTTTAAACCC
>REAP01000113.1 GCA_004294385.1 Oscillatoriales cyanobacterium
GTCTAGGACAACTTCTTGCCCTGTCATTTCCTGACTTTCTTCGTAGGAGATAGATTTGCCATCGACTTCGATTAAGCGTTGGCGATTTACCATAACCTTAGCTCGTTTTACGCCGACTTCGCGTACACCTGGTACAATCCGTTTCAACATTTCTTGTAAAGATTGAAATTCATCTGGAGCTTCGTCACGAAGATAGTCTAAGGTAGGTGCTAACCCTGAACCATCGAACTCAACTCGCGGAATGATTGCATCGCTATAAGCTGCTTTAGCAAGATTACTGGCTACTAGCTTAAGATGAACTGCGTTTCTCAAAGATTGCTGAATTGGCTCTTCCGTAGTGATTAAGGAAGTTTCAGATATTACTTTCCTATAGTCCTGGTTTTTATCGGCCTTCCATAATACTCTAGGATGCCAAGAATGATTAACTCTTTGTCTCCAGTCATAAGAAGCTTCCCAATCATTTCGATCTGGGTTTTTCCAAAAACCACTTACAGTAACGGACATATTATCTTGCCCAATTCTTGTAAGAAATTCAGGCGCTCTTTCATACTGAAAAATGTTTGCAAATGATGAATTAGCAAGCCGACTGAGATAATGTAATGCTTGTAATACTGATGTTTTACCAGAACTATTTTGTCCTACGAGTGCGTGTAGGCGTGAATCATCAAAATTTAGTTCTGTATCTTTATGACTTTTGAAGTTATGAAGTTTGACCTTTTCTAGCATTGAATTTATAACATCCTTTTATAGCGTTCTTTACAGGATTTGCGATCGCATATTTTGACTTTGCGTGGCGGTTGGTGGGTTAGCTGCGGTCAAATATTTACCGATTAGTGGCTTAATTTAATCAGCGACATCAACCTTACAATAGACATCTCCCATAATTCTTGTGGAACAGGCATCTTGCCTGTTCTTGACAGGCTTTTTGAGAGATGTCTAATATCTTCAAATCCCGGCTAGTTTGGTGTTTGAGTGGCAATTCGCTTCCCTTCACTATCATAAACCTGCATGGGAATTTTGGCGTTATCCGCGATCGCCTCCAAGGCCTTTTGCAGAGTTTCAACGTGCTTTTCTACAGCTTGGCGCGTCTTGGTAGCATTGGTATTTTCCGCTTGGATGAAAGTTTGTTGCAGTTTCTGCACGTAGTCTGGAGTCATCTGGACAGCAATCAAATCTTTGCTAACAGTAAAGTCGCAAATCTTGGGAGTTCCCTTGCAAGTTCTATCTAAATCGGTGCGCGCTTTTTGCAGATTTCTTTCTTCCTCTAATTTAACTTCTGCTTCGTGCAAATAAGTTCGATAGGAAGGCATCAGCGACTTTGTTTTCAAGTAATAATCAGTTGTCGATGGAACTTTTTCGGCGTAACTCAAAGCTCTACGCCAGTGTTCTGATGCTTGAAACCAAGCATTTCGCTCCTCAAAAATTCTCGCTTGAGCAGCTATTGTTACTGCTTGAGTATAGGCTTCTTCGGCAGTTTCTTCGATAGTTTTGCGATCGCGCGCTTGTGAAAGTTTGCTTTCGTATTTCGGCACCAGCACTTTAGCTTGTTGATAAGATTCCGTATTAGTGGGAATTTCCGATAGCGTGTCAAGGGATTTTTGCAAGTTTGCTTCAACTTTATCCCAACTTTCGGGTTTTTGAGCTACTATTGCACGAGCTTCTGCTACTTGGGCTGTACTTTTAGCCGATCGCAATTTCTTTTCAGCTTTCATTTCTGTGGTTAACTGCCGATTTCCACTTGCTAGTTTTGTCTGATATTCCTTTAACTTTTGCTGAGCAAAGGGATAAGCCGTGCTGTTTTGGGGGATTTCTTTGAGTTTCGCGATCGCACTTTGCCACAGAGATTGCGCTTCCTGCCAATTCTGAGCACTATGGGGCGGGTTTTCGGTTGTTTCGGCTGCTGATACCGCCAGCCTCGCAGCATCCACTGCAAAGGTTAAATTCTGACTTTGCCTGCGGTATCTGTCGAGATCATCTTCAGCTTTGCCATGATGAATTGACCAAAAGGGAATAGGTTCTAAAAGTGCGATCGCCTGTTTTAACTGTTCTTGTGCCGCTTCTGGAGTATTGTCAACTTTTGACGTTTTGAGCGTCCTCGCCGAATTATCACTCAACTGTTTAGCATCAGCAAGTGCAGTACATTGACCGATGACACAAGGGCGACTCAGCAGGTAATAAACGCCTCCCAAAAATACGATCGCCATACTAGAAATAACTACTACAGCTAAGCTCACAAACGGTGACTGTTTTGGCTTGGGAGCAACTATCACTGGTTCCATATCCAGTGGATCGAAGGGATTTTGAGCATGATCTGTCGGTATTGATGAGACTTGAAAGGCGATCGGCTCCGCATTGTTCCGAGTCTCCCACAAATCGGGAAAAGTTTCCTCAACCCCTGGATCGGTCGCGTCTGTTTCTAGTGGCAAATCAGTCGCTGCATCAGGTATATTTGCTAGATTTGATGTCTTACTTTCCGCTGCTTCTGCGGGTATTTCTTCAGTCTTTTTCCTAACTTCTACTGTTCTTTTCCTTGACAAAACAGGATGATTCATAGTAAAAGAATGGAACGCATAGGGCTGTTTTTGCCCAGTAATTTTCAGGCAAAGTCCAATCTGTTGAATAGATTCGGGTTGCAATTCCAGAATTGCGGCTTCTAGCACCGCAAAAGTTTCCTTTGCCTTGAGAACCAAACTTCGCGGGTGTTCTCCGACCACTGTTAAAGATGCTTCTCGAAAATCGCAACTTAAATAAAGTGGCAAATTTTTAAATCCGGCTGCTTGCAAGTGCTTGTGCAAATCTACTTCGAGAATTTGTGCTCTGCTTTGTCGTGCTGCTACTGTCATAATCCTTATTGGTTATTGGTTATTGGTAATTGGTTATTGGTAATTGGTAATTGGTAATTGGTAATTGGGAATTGGGCAGACTGTAAAGAACATCCAAACCATTATGTAGTAATACCAATTTAATGGGTCGTTGCACATATTCCGATCCCCCTAAATCCCCCTTCCCAAGGGGGACTTTGATTGGACTCTTGTCCCCCCCTTGGGAAGGGGGGTTAGGGGGGATCGAATCAATTCTTTAATCGAAAATCAAAAATCAAAAATCGAAAATCGTATCATCCTAACCCCAACTCCCGCTTGAGCAAATTAATCGACTTAGCACCGATGTAATTTTCACTACATATCAATTGTGGGGGACGAATAATATCCTCTCTGGCCGCATTGATAGCAGCTTTTACTGTAGCAAAACTCGGCTGATCGCAAAAGATGGTTCTAGCCGATCGCACGATCGAGTTAATTTTATAGCTATCGGATATCAGCGCCGTCATCACCAGCAAATCCTCTCCCCGGAAACTGTGAATGATCACTTCAGTCGATCGCAGCATACCAGGACTGAGACTGACTAAACCCAAATAACTATCTTTCGGCAAATCCCCCACCAACTTAATCTCCTGAACATAATCATAGATGTCCACGGGAATCACACGCACAGAACGAGGTGCCGCGATCGACTCAGCCTGTCCGATAAAATAGCGACTTGTGATCACAGTTCCCGAAGAGATTTGATCCAGAAAAGTAGCCAACTCTTCCATTGGTACCAACTGAATCGGGATACGCAAAGCTTGTTCGAGTTCTCTCGCCATCAACTCTCCTACGCCGATGTCCTCAGCCGGGGCTGTGACGACCACTCGCGCGCTGCATCGGAGTCTCCAGTCAATTTCGGCCAAAAATAATTCCCTCGCTTGGTTGAGCGTACAGCCCTGTCCCAGCATTTGGTCAAGACTTTCTTGTACTATTTTGTTAGCAAGAGGATATTCATCCAGGATGGGAGATTTGAGTTTACTGCCGCCTTCGTGGCCTTGGGCGCGCACATAAATGCCCGATCCAGCCTGAGCTTCCACCAGTCCAGTATTTTCTAGCTGTCGGTATACTTTGCTGATAGTATTGCGGTGCAAACCCGTCTGCATCGCTAGTTGTCTGGTGCTGGGTAAGCGGTGTCCAGGCGGAAATTGTCGCGAGGCGATCGCAAACCTGATTTGATTGAACAGTTGCGTGGATGCTGGAATATCACTATCTGTTTGAATATGAAACTGAACCATATTAAAGGATCCGAGGATTTCAACTTAGTATTTATATGACATCAAGTACCGGGCATCGGATTGCTGGGATATCTCTCTGTATCTATAGGATAATCTGATTTTGGGCTAACTTGATTTTTTTCTCCCCTTCAGCAGATAAGTCCGCATTTCCCCCTTACCTTTAATCTCAATCAAGCCTCGTTCCTTAAATTCATATTTATCTTGCAGTAATTCATAAGTATAGATACTAACTTGAATCTGACCTGGTAGGCCGTGAGATTCCATGCGACTAGCTGTATTCACCGCATTTCCCCACAAATCGTAAATAAACTTTTTAGTACCAATGACACCTGCTACCACCGGGCCGCTATTAATCCCGATGCGGATATCAAAGTTCGAGTCTAGCTTCACATTTAATTCCTGAATTGCGATTAACATATCCAGTGCCATTTCCGCGATCGCCTCAGCGTGATCTGGCCGTTGAATCGGAATACCACCTGCTACCATATAAGCATCCCCGATCGTCTTAATTTTTTCTAAACCGTGCTTTTCTGTCAGTTGGTCGAAAGTCGAGAAAATCTCATTGAGCAAATACACCAACTTAGTCGCCGACATCGTAGTAGAAATTTGAGTAAAATTCACCAAATCAGCAAACAGAACCGTTGCTTTTTCAAACTTGTCAGCAATCACCCCCGGTTGGGACTTCAACCGATCTGCGATCGCCTCTGGTAGAATATTTAGCAGTAAAGCATCAGTTTTTTTCTGTTCTTTTCTGAGGGCTGACTCAATCCGTTTACGTTTAGTAATGTCGTGAAAAAACACAGAAATGCCGTCATGGGAAGGAAAAGCCCGGACTTCCAACCATATTTTTAAATGACGATAATATTTTTCAAAAGTCACCCCAACTTGTTTCGCTACAGCTTGATGACACTCTTGGTGAAATACCGAAGTCAATAAATTTGGAAACTCCTCCCAGATATTTTTGCCAAAAATCTCTTCGGGTTTCCGCTGCAAAAATTTAGCAGCTTTGTAATTGACATAAGTAAATCGCCACTGCGGATCTAAAGCAAAAAAAGCATCGCTCATTCCTTCTAAGAAATTGACAATTTGCTCATCAGAAGCGTGCAACTTTTCCTCTACTTGCTTCTGCCTTTTGATGGCTCTATTTAGCTTAACTAAATTAATCCGCAACTCCATTTGACTGATTACTTGTCTTCCTAAAACCCGTAGTGCTTCTAACTGTTCTGGACTCAGTTGGCGAGGAACTGTATCGATTGCACACAAAGTGCCAATTGGAAAACCATCAGGAGTCACTAAAGGAGTTCCAGCATAGAATCGAATATTTGGATCAGAAGTTACTAAAGGATTCCCAGCAAAGCGAGGGTCTTTTATGGCATCTGGTACAACTAGCAATTCATTTGGGTTTAAAATAGCGTGAGCACAAAATGCTAACTCTCTGGGAGTTTCTGTTGCTTCTAAACCAACTCTTGATTTAAACCATTGCCTATTAGTATCAATCAAACTAACTAAAGCAATGGGAGTGCCGCAAATGTGGGATGCCAAAGCTGTTAAATCATCAAAAGCTCCTTCGGCATCCGTGTCCAGAATATCATAACTATGAAGTGCTTTTAGTCTTTCTTCTTCATTGCTAGGGAAGGGCGCAGATTGCATCGGCGGCCGCTCGGATACAGCTTTCCGAAAAGTGCGCGCAACTCTAGCTGCTGCGAATTTTTGGACTTGCGCCGCTAGCCTTTCAAGTAGCAGAAAAAAATCGGTCTTCCAAGCTTTATTCATATTTTTTCATCTTGTTTCACGCCAGATAGGACTGTGTAAGCACAGCTCTAATTTTAGATATACATACGCATTTACCGTAGCAACTCCTCAATTTCCATAGCCTTAGTTGGCAATTTCGCCGTCAAAACTTCTCTACCCTTGTTTGTGACAAGTATATCATCTTCAATCCTGATTCCCCGAACATCTGCAAATTTTTCTAACTCGTCCCACTTTACAAAATCTTTACATTTTGTCCGAATTTCTGGATTGTTCAAAATTGCCGGAACCTGATAAAATCCCGGCTCAATCGATACCAGCATTCCCTCCTGTAAAACTCGATTCAACCGCAGGAATTCCAAACCAAAACGACTACTTCTAACTCTCCCTGCTTCGTAACCAGCCAAATCTCCTAAATCTTCCATATCGTGAACATCCAAACCAATTAAATGTCCGATACCATGAACAAAGAATAGTGCATGAGCATCCATTGCTACCAAATCTTCAACATTCCCTCGCAAAATACCCAAATCCACCAATCCAGCAGCCATTATTCTCGCAGCTAAAAGATGAATATCTTGATATTCGACACCTGGACTAATTTTATCAATACAAGCATCATGGGCTGCCAAAACCACCTCGTAAATTGCGCGCTGAGTTGGCGAGAATTTGCCAGAAACAGGCCAAGTTCGAGTCACATCAGCCGCCCATCCCGTCGATGTTTCTGCACCAACATCTGCTAACAATAAATCTCCTGCTTGTAGGGTATGATGATAATGTTCGCTGTGCAGAATTTCTCCATGTACGGTGACAATACTGGGATAAGCAGTGGTCATATTTTGTGATATAATTACACTTTCCATTGCAGCCCGAACACCAGCTTCAATTTGAGCAGTACCCGTTGCAGCCATTCCCGCTTTGTGAGCTTCGACGGTGACAGCCGCCGCCGATCGCAATTCTGCCAAACTTGCCGCATCTTGGGTGAGACGAAGTGATATAATGGCCTTGGTTAGTTCTAGATCAATGCCTACGGGAGATTTAGATGGTGTCAAAGGGCGATCGAGCATTTGTGACTGTTGGGACTGAATCAAGCTATCCTGAACAGTGATAGTTGCTGCATTCGCAGATCGCAATTTCAACTGGGCCATTGGAAAATCAGCATCAGCCCCAATTAGTGCAGCAATTTCTGCTCTTTTCGGCATTTCCCCGTGCCATAGCGTGCTGCTAGGAAGTGCGTCATCTAAAAAGAGTTCTAATTTGCCAGATTCTAAGCGAATAGCCGCATTTTCTAAGGGCAAACCCGCAAAATAGAGAAAGTGACTGCTGGCGCGAAAGGGGAACTTCAGAGCCGGATAATTTCGAGAAATACTGCTTCCAGACCAGAGAATTACCGGAAAATCAATTAAACTAGCCAGTTTTTGTCTGCGTTGACGCAAGGCAGTTGTTAACAAATCGTAATTATTGAAGTTTTGCATTGGCGATCGGCTATATTGACTGTTTATATTCTATACTTTAAGATATAAGTAAAATAATTAAAAAAGAATGCCAACTTATCATAAAACTCATGGCAGTTTAGTGCAAGTACGGGATTGGCCGATCGCAAATTTGCCCGGATTGAGCAACGAAAACCAATCTCAACTAGCAACCTGCGGAATTAGCACCATCGCCCAACTAATTCGCCAAACTAAAACACCCACGGCGAAAATCTCCCTGGCACATCAGTTGCAGGTTGACATTCGATATGTTAACAAATGGGTAGCGATGGCAAATTTGGCTCGAATTCCGAGTGTAGGGTGTGAGTATTGCGGGCTGTTACTCCATGCAGGCGTTGCTTCTCCGGCTCAACTAGCCCAAATGCCCGTGGGAAGACTACACCAGCAAATTTTGAGACTCCACGTCGCGACAATGCAGCGGAACGATTTGACTCCTTCAGTCGATCGTGTGCAAAAATGGATTCAAGATGCTAAATTAGTCAGTAGTCAGTAGTCATTAGTTATTAGTTATTAGTTATTAGTCATTAGTTATTAGTCATTAGTCATTAGTCATTAGTTATTAGTTAGTAGTTATTGGTTATTTGCTGTACCCTGAGCGTAGTCGAAGGGTTGTTTGTGTTGATTCCAATGCCCAATGCCCTATTCCCAATGCCCTATTCCCAATTCCCTATTCCCAATTCCCAAATATGATGTCAATTCAAGTTTACGGAATCCCCAACTGTGGAACCTGCAAAAAAGCTTTCAAATGGCTAGAAGATAGCGGAGTCAGCTATGAATTTATCAACACCAAAGAAAATCCACCGACTCGCGCAATCATTGAAAACTGGGTAAATTCTTTAGGTTTTAAACCAATGCGAAATACTTCCGGTCAATCTTACCGTGATTTGGGCGAAGTTCGGAACAATTGGACGAATAAAGAGTGGATTGAGGCATTTGCTAGTGATGCGATGCTACTGAAGCGTCCTCTTTTTGTCAAAGATGGAACCGCAGTTTTGGTAGGTTTTAGAGAGACACCAGATGTGATGCGGGAAAAGTTGGGAATTTAGAATTTATAGATTTTTAACCGCAGATAAAGGCTGATGAACGCTGATGAACGCTGATGAAAGAAAATAACTAATCTTAGGGATTTTTTCGTTTCATAAATTTCATCTCGCCCACATCAGCGAATTTCCACCGTTCATAAAATGGTATCATCTTTGGCAAACAGTGAAGTCCTAATGTTTCAACAGCTTGCAATTTGGGATGATTTACAACTGCATCCATCAACTTCGTACCCAGTCCCATTTTTCGGTGCGCTGGGTTGACGATGACATCAAAAACTGTTCCTCTGTATACGAAATCGGTGATAACGCGAGTAAAAGCAATTAGCCGATCGCCCTCATCGACAAAACCTATGATAACATCAGTTGCGGCCAGCATCTTCACCACATCCTCGCGAGTGCGCTTGTCACACCAGAATTCGTTTTTGTACAATTCCATCAAGTCGGAAACTTGACTTTCCGTCAGAGTTTCAACAATCCGATATTGAGCCAGTGGGTCGGTCATACTCTATTTTACCGTAATCTAGTTTAATTGCGCGATCGGCAATATCAAAATAGCGGTCATCGTGACTAATCACAAACACCGTTTTTCCCCGCCGCTTCAACTCCGGTAACAACTGCTTATAAAAAACATCCCGGAAAAACGGGTCTTGATCCGAAGCCCACTCATCAAACAGATAAATCGGTCTATCTTCCAAATATGCAGTCAGCAAAGCCAACCGTTTTCGCTGTCCTTGAGACAAAGCCGTAGTCGATAATATACCATCTTTCACCTCAACTTTATCCTCCAAATGAAACTCCCGCAAATATTCAGCCGCCTGCGCGTCCAAATCATGATTAGTCATGCCCAAAAGCCTTTCAAACAAATAGAAATCAGAAAATATCACCGAAAAATGCTGTCTATACCATTCTCGGTTTTCATCAGTAATCGGCTGTCCATCTAGCAAAATCTCTCCCGATTCAGGAATATACAAACCAGTAATTAACTTAGCCAAAGTAGACTTACCACTGCCATTCCCACCAATGATAAACACCAACTCACCCGCATGAAACTTCAAACTTAACTCACCCAAAATAAAATTGCTGTCTTCCTTCTCTCCCGGATAGCGGTGAGTTGTTCCCTTCAATTCAAGAGTCTGCCAATCAGCAGTTTCAACCCTTGTTACCACAGAATTAATCTCAGATTGACTAGCCAAAGCCAATCCCATTTTCTCAATCTTCTCCACCGAAGTATTAGCCCGAAAAATCGCCGGCAACCTTTGCAAAATATTCTGAAACGGAGACATCAAATAGGTGCTTGTCAGAATGTAAGTCGATAAAACCGGAGTAGAAACTGGCACAAATTTGGGTAAAATAAATAATAGTAAACCCATTAGCATAAAAAACAGCAATTGCCCAACTCCAATCGCCACAGCACCCGTATTCAAAGCAGTCACGTTATAATCGCGGGAAGCATCAGCGCTTACCTGCAATTCTTCCGTAAAAAACTCTTGACGGCGCAAGGAATGCAGTTTTAGTTCCTTAATTCCATCAGTAATACTGCGAAAATGCTTAAACAATACATCTTGTTCTTCTCTAGCTAAATCGAAGAATTTCCGCATTTTATTGAGCAGTAGTTGTACAGTACCAATCATCAGCACCAAAAAACCAAATACCACCACAAAAACCGTGCCAGAAATCGTACTTAAATAAGTCAAACAGCCGACAACAACGGCGATATCAACACAGAGAAAAGGAATCAAAAATATAGTATTAGAAAGAGTTCCGACATCATCAGTCAGAGTAGCCAGCAAGCGGTTAGCGCCCAACTCTTCCAGATTTCGCAACGGAGTAGACAAAATGCCACGACTTAAACTTAGTCGCAGGTTATAAACTGCTTCTTGAGAGAGATAGATTAACAAAAATTGGGAGACGAATCCACTCAAAAGAGCCAAGATTGCCAATCCCCCAAAATACCAGACTAAACTAGCATTAGAATTGTCGCTGATGGCGCGGTTAATTAGGGCAATTAACATAGCGCTCGAACCGCCGCTGATTAAGCCTGTGAGTATGGCGATGGAAACATTTAACCAAGAAGCTTTTAACAGTAACCAAATTACATTCATCCTTTACCTCTATAATAATTATTATCTGCTTTCTAGAACAGGCATCTTGCCTGTTCCACAAGAAAATTTACTTTTTCTAGAACAGGCATCTTGCCTGTTCCACAAGAAAATTTACTTTTTCTAGAACAGGCATCTTGCCTGTTCATAAAAGGCTTATTGAGAATCCTGCAGCATCTCAAATACAACCAACTCATAAATATCACTCATCGACATTTGTACTCCCACCGAAGCAAAAGAAACTATTGCCGATTCCCCCTCATATTCTTGAAACAACCATTGATTCGATTCACTTTTAATATATTGTGTCACTAAAAACTCAGATTGATTGACTAACACATATTCACGAAATTCAGGAATCGATCGATAAAACCGAAACTTATCCTCTTTATCGAAATCCTTAGTAGACTTAGAAAGCACTTCCACAATCAGCACCGGATTGAGTATTTCATCTTTCCGTCCTTCTGTACAAACTAATTCTCCTTCAACTACCATCACATCAGGATAAGTTCCGCGTCGATACCGAGGAATCCACAACCGGAACTCACTAAATGCTCTGGCACTTTTACCTCGCAAAGCATATTTCAAGAAGGCATGGATATTACCTATAATTTGACTATGATCGATCGTACCACCAGCCATTTGTACAATTTCTCCATCGCGGTATTCATTTTTAAACTCAGCAGTTTCCTCTAACTCCCGGTACTCATCAACAGTATAAACTTTTTGCTTACTTTGTACTAACATTTTCACCTCTGTACAAACTCTTATCTGCGTTAATCTGTGTTAATCTGCCTACATCTACGGTTCAAAATTATCAGGACTTAAGAATTGTAATGGTCTAACAAGTCTTTGAGATTGCTTCGTTTACCTCGCAATGACATAATTACGTTATCTGCGCGTCCAGAAAGGTAATTAATAGTATATCACAGACTCAAAAAAAACGCCCAACCACAAAGAGTTAGGCGCTTTTCAAACTTTCAAAACCAGGTAAAATTAATCCTGGCTAGAAAACGAGTTAGATTCAATTTTCGCAGTAGCTACCACAGGTTGCACATGACTCAAAGCCGACTGCAACATGGGAGTATTAGCAACAGCATCATTAGCCATATTAAACAAAGGATTCGACAGAATACCCGCCAAAGTTGTCGCAACCAAAGTCAGTACAACACTGACTTGCAAAGGTCGCATTCCCTCAAGGTTCCAGCGAACTTCAGGATAATTCTTGACAACCTCTGACATCTCTTGAGGTTCCTTGACTACCATCATTTTGACGACACGGATGTAGTAGTAAATCGAAATTACGCTGGTAACTAATGCCAGGATAACTAAGCCGTAAAGTCCAGCTTGCCAGCCAGCCCAGAACAGATATATTTTGCCGAAAAATCCAGCTAGCGGCGGAATTCCACCGAGGGAAAGCAAACAAATACTCAATGCTAAAGTTAGCAATGGGTCTTTTTGATACAAACCAGAGTATTCGCTAATTTGGTCGGTTCCAGTCCGCAATGAGAACAGGATGATGCAGGCGAAAGCACCTAGGTTCATAAACAGGTAAACCAACAGATAAAATATCATGCTGGAATAACCGGCTTCGGTTCCTGCAACTAAACCAATCATTACAAAACCGGCTTGCGCGATCGACGAATAAGCCAAAAGCCGCTTCATGCTAGTCTGAGCAAGGGCGACTACATTTCCCAACACCATGCTGAGTATGGCTAAGGCTGTGAATACGAAGTGCCACTGTTCGATAAGTACGGGGAAAACCGTAGTTAACAAGCGGATTGCTAGGGCAAAACCTGCTGCTTTGGAACCGACAGAAAGGAAGGCAACAACGGGTGTTGGCGAACCTTCATAAACGTCTGGAGTCCATTGGTGGAAGGGAACCGCAGAGATTTTGAAGGCGATTCCGGCGATCGCAAATACCAATGCGATCACTAAACCGAGAGATTGACCGTCATTAACAGTAGGAAGATGAGATGCGATCGCACTTAATGTAGTTTCGCCACCAGACAATCCGTACAGCAGCGAAAGTCCGTAGAGAAACACCGCCGAAGAAGACGCACCAATTAACAAATATTTCAAAGCAGCTTCATTGGAACGCGGGTCGCGTTTTGTGTAACCAGTCAGCAAATAAGACGAGATACTGAGAGTTTCCAACGAAATAAAAATCATTACCAATTCATTGGCACCGGAAAGGAACATTCCCCCCAAAGTAGCGGTGAGCAAAATGCCAATAAATTCCGCTAAAGCAGTACCAGTTTGCAATACATAGCGAACGGATATCAAAATAGTGACAGCCGCAGTCAAAGCAATAATTCCACGAAATACTAAGCTCAAGGCATCGCTATTAAAACCACCTAGAAACGAGATAGTATTAGTGTTGTCCGCTTGCAAACACAAGGCACCGACGGCCGCGAGCAAACCGGCAACAGCCACGTAGGGAGTCCAACCAGAGGAACTGCGGCCTACGATTAAATCGCCGACGAGGACAACCAAGAGGGTGACAATGATGATTCCCTCTGGCAATATAGTTCCAGCATTTAGCTGGGCGGCAAGAGTAGCAAAATCCATATTTTCAGACAAGTTGGGTAATACAGGCTAGAGAAGCCTGTAATGGGCAGTGAAATGTTAGAAATTCTTTACCAAACTGGATTGTAGACGATTACAGCCTCGCGATCCCAGTTTTGTCCGTGTTTGTTGCGATATCTTCGGTTCAACTGATTCCCCGACTCTGCCTGGGAACCCTATCTAGAGGCTCTGCCTGGTCGATCGCACGCGCAAACAGGAAGCAGAGCATCTGGATATGCGTCCCCAGACAGAGCCTGGAGACGAGCAAAAAAAGCCAATTGGTTCGAGTTCAATAGCAGTAGATTTTCCTGATTTATCGATCGGGCATAATTCATTGACGCGCCGTTTCAGCTTTAATTTCTCGGATAATGGTTGATATTTCTGCTTCCGAATCAAGGTGTCTCGCCAGAACTTGAGCAGTTGTATCCAGCAGGCGTTCTGAAAAGGCTTTAGTTAAGTCTGCCCGCAGGCCTTGCCCTATATAAAACTTCAGCAATGCTTCTACAGACATATCTCGATTTGCCGCTATTGTTTTAAGTGATTCTAAAGTATCTGTTGGGATTTGAATCGAGACTGTTTCTGTTATACGCGATCGCAATTGCAATTTAATTTCTGATTCTTGATTATTCATATAATTTTCTTTCTGTGCGGGTAGCAGGACGGGAAGAAATGATGCGGCTTCGCAGACCGCGTTCTACATAAACTACGAGTAATAGGCGTTGAGAAAGGGAGTAGCCAAGGATAAAATCGCGCTGTTCGTCATTTGTAGTAGCGTCTCCTTCCTGATAGAATGGATCGAAGAAAACTTCTGCTGCTTCTTCAAAGCTAACGCCATGTTTTTCTAGGTTGCTCTCGGCTTTGTTTGTGTCCCATTCAAACTCAACGCCTTCTAGTCTGTACACTTTATCCATGTTTCAATTTTAACATCGCTTTAAGGTACTTTGAAAATAATACCCAAAGTTCGACCTAATGAGTAAGATTGAATAAAATACCAAAGGACAGACTATGCTCGATCGCACTCAATGGTTTTTGGCTGGTATGTCGATCGCACTTTCGGTTCAGTTAAGTCAGCCAGTAGCAGCAGCCGTACCCGTTGGTAAAGCCGTACAAACAGCGCAAAATAGCAGTAGCGAGGCTGCCAAAAAAATATATGAAGAAGCCGAAATACTCTACCGGCAAGGAACAAAGGAAGCTTTAACAAGTGCGATCGCTAAATTTGAAGAAGCATTAAAACTGTATCGATCGGCGGGCGATCGTCGCTCGGAACCTGTCATCATCCGCAGCATCGGCAGAATCTACTCAGATTTGGGAGAGAATCAGAAAGCGCTACAATATTATAATCAATCCCTTTCCCTGAGTCGGGCTGTGGGCGATCGCTCACAAGAAGCTATCACTCTCAACAACATTGGGTTAATTTACAACAATTTGGGAGAGCAACAAAAAGCTTTAGATTATTACAATCAATCGCTTCTCCTACATCGGGCTGGGGGCGATCGCTCTGAGGAAGCTATCACTCTCAGCAACATCGGTTTAGTTTACTCAAATTTAGGAGAACAACAAAAAGCGCTACAGTATTACAATCAATCTCTTCCCCTGAATCGGGCTGTCGGCAATCGCTTACAAGAAGCTCTCACCCTCAACAACATCGGTTTAGTCTACGACAATTTGGGAGAGAAACAGAAAGCGCTACAGTATTACAATCAATCTCTTCCCCTAAGTCGGGCTATCAGCAATCGCAGCGGGGAAGCTCTCACCCTCAAC
>REAP01000114.1 GCA_004294385.1 Oscillatoriales cyanobacterium
ATTTTATTGAAAGCTTTGAGAGATACCTCCTTGACGGGAGAGCTTGCTGCTTTCACGCGTCTTGCCATACACGGCTAATTCTGGCTTAGTCCTGGATTTACCGGGTTAAATGTATCTGCTATAATCAATTATTGAGAACTAGGCGAAAATTGAGCGTAAAAGATGGCTTCAGACGAATTGAAAAATCTGAAGACTTTCTTATATATATACTTGTCAAACATGGACACAACTGGACTCGAACCAGTGACCCCTACGATGTCAACGTAGTGCTCTAACCAACTGAGCTATGCGTCCTCACGAACTTCTAATTTAGCACGACCTTCGATCGCCTGTCAAGCATAAATATTCAATTTTCTCTAATTCCCGATCGCCCGCCAAATCTTCACAGTGCGATCGGCCCCACCGCTAGCCAAACTCCCCCCATCAGCACTAAACCCCACCGACAAAACCTCCCCCCCGTGCCCAGACAGAATTTCCAGCAAACCCGCGCCCTCAGCATCCCACAGATAAATCGTACCATCCCGACTCCCCGTCGCCAAAACCCGACCATCCGGGCACAGGGCCATACACAAAACATCCCCAGAATTATCCCTCATACTTCGCAGCAGCATCCCTCGCCCCTGTGCATCCACTCGCCAAAGTTTCGCCGTACCATCGCGACTTCCCGTCGCCAAAATCGATGATCCTTCTCCTACTCTTACTCCTACTCCCCCCCTTACTAAGGGGGGCTGGGGGGGGTCTGACCGGCAAGGGAAATCGGACTAAAAACAGTCGATCGCACCCAATCCCCATGCTCTGCTAAAGTACAAAGCGATCGACCATTTTGCCAATCCCACAACCGCACAGTCTTGTCCCGACTAGCGCTAGCCAAAAACTCCCCACCAGCACTAAAAGCCACTGCTTCCACCCCCTCAGCGTGACCAGTCAAAGTAGACATCAATTTACCCTTATTCAAATTCCACAACCGCACCGTTTTGTCGCGACTGCTACTAGCTAAAACCTGACCATTCGGGCTAAACGCCACAGCAGAAACCCTGTCAGAATGACCAGTCAAAGCGTACCACCACTTACCCTTATTCAAATCCCAAATGTGAATAGTTTTATCCCGGCCACTGCTAGCCAAAGTCGCGCCGTCAGGACTAAAAGCCACACAAGTTACCCAGTCAGAATGAGCCGTGAGAGTGTACCACCGCTTACCAGTCTCCAACTTCCACATCTCAATCGTCTTATCCTGACTCCCACTGGCTAAGGTTTTGCCATCAGGACTGAAAGCTACCGACGTGACAGCATTGGAATGCCCTACCAGAGTATGAACGCACCTCCAAGTGGGCGCCTGTGCGGGCACAACCCGCTGCATCTGTGGCACAGGTAAAATCGTGCCTGCAACCGTTGGCGACAGTGGCACTTGTAGGGGCGGTGCCCCCGTGCCCGCCCTCTGCTGCGGTGCCCCCGTACCGGAAAGAGGCGACTGCTGCGGCTGCAAATCTTGGAGTACCTCAACTACAGATTTGTAGCGACGACTGAGACTTGCTTCGATCATTTTGTCAAGGATACGACCTAATTTCGGATCAAATTGAACCTTCAAAAAGTCTCGCCAAACCCAAGAATCCTGATTGACATCAAACAAATCAAAAGGAGATACTTGAGTCAGCAAATAAATGCAAGTTACTCCCAAACTATACAAATCACTTGCATAAACTGCTTGACCTCGAATTTGTTCCGGCGCCACAAATTCGGGAGAACCGATGACAGTACCGATATCTATCGAAGGTTCGACAACTTTTGCTGCCCCAAAATCAACTAAAACTAATTCCCCCGTTAATGTTGGGTAAGTATAAATAATTGAAGATTGAGAAAGACGGCGGCGGATAATATTTGGTGGTTTAATATCTCGGTGAATTACACTGCGCGAGTGTACAAATTCTAATACTGGTAATAAATCATTCAGCAAACTACGAATCTGATTTTCGTTGTAGGGCCCAGTCCGAGCTAATTCTTGCTGTAAATTTTGGCCTTCGATAAATTCTTGCACCAAATACTGATAGCGTTCCTGCTGAAAGTGCGCCAGCAATTCAGGAATTTGCGGGTGTTTTCCCAACTCGTCCAGTCGCACTGCTTCTCGATTGAATAATTCTGCTGCTTTCTCGGCGCTGCTAGTACCTTGGGATAAGGGAAAAAATTGTTTGATAGCGCAATGGGGTTTTGAGGGTTTGTCCTCATCTACGGCTAAAAAAGTTCTGCCAAAACCGCCTCGTCCCAGGGGCTTTAGGGCGCGGTAACGCTCTCTGAGCAATAGTTTAGCACCGCAATTCAGGCAAAATTGGGTGCGATCGGCATTTTGGGGGTTTTGACAAGCGGGATTGAGACAGTAACTCATAATTGGCAAAGGCTCGGCAGCATATTTCTATGATACTGAGGCAAAAGGGCGATCGACCTTCACGTCTTAATTTTTAACTTTTCAATACTTCTGACTAAGATGTCGCTTTGACTTTGAGAGCATACTCTTTAAACCTTTCCAAGTCAGCCTGGAGTGTTGATTCAACTACGCGCCCCACAAATGAATTGTCCATCAATTTTGCCAGCCAGCCGGGAATTCCATAGGCTACCGTTAGTTTGACAATACTGCTATTTTTGCGATCGTAAAACCGAACCGCACCTCGATTTGGCAAACCGTCCACTGATTCCCACTGCATAATCTGATTTGGGACTAATTTGATAATCCGAGAAAGCCAACTAAATTCCAAGCCACCAGTGGCTAGTTTCCAGCGAGACAATTCCGGGTTATCTTCAAGAATTTCAACTGATTCAATCCACTTCATCCAGCGCGGTAATTGCTGTAAGTCAGACCAAAGTTTCCACGCTAATTCGATGGGAATTTCTACTTCTACTTGTACGCTATGTTCTAACCAATCAGTCATGGGATTTTAGATTTTAGATTTTAGATTGTGGATTTCTCGTTATCCTGATAGGCATTCCCAGGCTCTGCCTAGGAATGCCTATCAGTTGACTACTGACTAATGACTACTGACTAATGACTACTGACTAATGACTGTAAGCTTCGAGAATTGCCTTAGCTGCTTGATGTCCTGAAAGAGTCGCTCCTTCCATACTATCAATATAATCTTGCTGAGTATAACTTCCTGCTAGAAAGAAATTGGCGATCGGCGTTTTTTGAGCAGGTCGATAAACATCCATGCCCGGTGCTTCACGATACAAAGATTGAGCCAACTTAACTACACTGTACCAAGTCATATTGAGTTCCCGTGCTGATGGGAATAAGTCTTGAACTTGTTTTAGTACGTGTTGTGCGATCGCCTCATTGCTCTGTTTGATAAACGGATCACCAGGAGTCAACACCAACTGTAACAGAGAACCTTCTCCTTCCTTATAATAATCCTTGGGACTCGTCAGCGCCAAATCAGCAAAACAAGAAAAATCTGCATCTGCTGAATATAGCAAATTATCGATTCCTACAGCATGACTCAACTGTTTGCGCTTGGCTTCATCTTCCAATTCCGTTACCCAGCCGTCAAAGCGCAATTGCACTGTCGCAACTGGTACAGTATCCAATTTGTAAATATTGTCAAATTCCGACCATTTCCGCCAAGCTGGAGGCAAGATTTTCTGAATTCCAGGCACATCTAATGCAAAAACATAGGCATCAGCATTGATAATTTCTTCAGTTTCACCACTAGCTACAGCTAAACCAGTTACCTGAGTTTCTGTACCTTCTTGAAACTGAATTTCTCGAACTCTGCGCCGCGTATGAATTTTCGTACCTTTGCTTTCCAAATACTCCACAATCGGTTTGTGCAAATATTCGCTGGGAGAACCGGCCAACATTCGCATCATTGATGCTTCTGTTTTGGTAGCAAAGAATTGAAAGATTGTCAACATACACCGGGCAGAAATATTTTCAGTGTCGATAAAACCCAGTGCGTATGCGATCGGATTCCACATCCTTTTGAGCGAGTTTTGGTTACCGCCGTGGCTGCGGAACCAGTCAGCAAAACTGATTTTATCCAAATTGCGGATAGTTTTCATCGCTCCATCAAAGTCTATCAAACCTCGGACGATCGGGCTAGTTCCCAAGGCGATCGAATTTTGAATTTTGTCCTGTACGGATAGCTGAGATGTAGTGAAAAATGCCTTCAACCCGTGCAAAGGAGCACCGACAGGAAACCGAAAATCTAAACTACCAGTTTCGCCGCCTCGATTGATAAAAGTGTGGACGTGTTGTTTGAGCAGTAAATCATCAAATGCTCCCACTTTTTTCATCAGTGCAAATAAGTTATAATAGCAGCCAAAGAATACGTGCAAGCCCATCTCAACGTGATTACCGTCGGGATCTACCCAACTACCCACTTTGCCGCCTACAAAGGGACGGGATTCAAAAATTTCTACTTCGTGGCCAGCATCCACTAAATCGACTGCTGTGGTCATTCCAGCTAGTCCCGCACCTGCGATCGCAACCCGCATTTTACTTATCCTTTACACTATTTTTACAAATTGTAACAAATTTTAGAATATCGGGAATATTAAAGTTCTAGTCCTGGACGCACCGATGGTCAGAAACCGGGTTTTTTTACTTCAATCCTTCCTTGTAGCCGACAGATTAGGTAAAAAACCCGGTTTCTTTGGGCTGATGCTTAGTAACAAATTTTAGAATATCAGAAATATGATTTAAGCTTCTGTCATTATATCAAAGACCTTCCTCTATTAAAATTTCTTCCATTTGTGACTGAGCAAATGTTGCCCAATCTTCCTCAAACTCAATATCTTCTTGGCTGCGCTTTTCATAAAAATTCCGCAACTTATCTTCTATTTTCTTAGCATACCATAGACGGAGAGCTTGTTCGATCGCCTCCGTCCAATTATCAGTAAGTTGGTCAATTTTATCCGCAAATTCGGCATCAAGCGCAACCAATACTTCTCGCTTTTGAGTAAAATTTGACATCATCATTCTCCTGAATAATTCACTAAGTAGGGTGCGCATTGCGCACCTTACATATTACTTGTCCTTCTTCCTTCTTCCTTCTTCCTTCTTCCTTCCTTTAAAACATCGGCATTAACTGAAGTGGCCCAATTCCCAACTCTTTAGCAGAAACCCAGCGCACCTCAAACAAAGCGATCATATCTTTAAACTGAGGCTGGCCACGAGAAGCACCCATCAACCCTTTAGCAATTACCAAGCCGCACCAACCCTTCGTTGATTGACAGCGACGTTCCCATTTTTTGCGCGCTTCCTGATGCACTGGATCATCTTCATTAAACTCTCCAAACAAATACAAATCGCCATTTTTAGCTTGCAAAATACCCAAATCGTACTGCTCCTCTTGAAACTGGTCTTCCCCTGGATTAAAGCAAATTGCCTTGACTCCTCCAGCTTCCTGCAAATCCTGAATCATCGTTTTTGCCTTCGGATTTGAAGTTTGAATCATCACCACAGGTAAACCATCTCCATTCGGACTAATATCACCTTCTGCACCTTGATGAAACTGGGCATTTCCGCGCAGAAAATCTACCGTTGTCCAAGGTATGACACCGAGACTCAAAAATGAATTTGGCGGCACTAAATCATCCCGCAGCAGGGGCATTTCAAATTCGTCATCATCGTCATCATCATCGTCATCTTCGAGCATCTTCAACAATTCATCGGAGACATCTGGCATTGTTGAAACTTTGACAGATATCTGCTGAGTTTCCCCGTCAGGCTGCGGAACGGGGATGCGATAGCGACTACTGAGAGTCGGAAATGTTTCTGCTGCAAGTTTGCGACGACTACTGCGGAAAAAGCGGTGCAATGCTTCGAGAGCAACTAACATTGGGAGGGCTTCTTCTTCGTAAAGAATCGATCGCAATCCTTCTAAAGGATGCAAGTTTCCAAAATTAGGTTCAATTTCCGATGGGTCTAAATCGGCTAAATCAATTTCTTCCTCATCATCCTCATCAATTTCGACGACACTTTCAAAGGTGAGAAACAAGCAATCTTGACCTAAAAAAGCCTGTTCCAAATCTTCAAAAGAGTCATCGTTTACAACTCGCTCTCGAAACTGTTTCAAGGATTCTAGGGAACGATATAGCAAAATTCCGTAATCCATTCTGCCCTGGCCCAATACTGACACGTAGAGGCTGGCAACATCCCATTGATTGATTTCAATAGAGATGATTTGATGTTCTCTCAAAGTTTGCCACGGGGCGTCATGCCAAATTTGAGCAGCTTTTTCCATTAGAACATCAGCATACTGAGGCGGCAATTCAGGGGGTCTGTTGACTGCAACTTCTTCCATTCCCCGAAATATTTCGTCAATTAGAGGCAATTCGGGCACGTAGTCGATCGCAATTCCTAAATCTTGAAGTACACCCCGCAGATAAAATTGAATTTCCCGATTTTTGACTACGATTTTTTGAGGGCGGACTGCGGGAGAGGGACTTTGGGGATGTTCCATTGCTCGCAGCAATGCCCGGACGATCGCCTCTGGGCCGGCATCAGGGCCTACCATATCCATAGCCCTCACAACGCCTTCAGAGCCATCCACCCAGAGAATGCACTCGCCACCATCTTCTAGGATGTCATCGTCCTCTATGATCATGTGTGAGTCAGCATTAGACAAGGGTCGGCGATCGCCCTCCCACACGCTGGGAATTTGAGGTAAGTTTTGTAGCCGACGAAGAGTAGAGCGATTCAGCGCTGCCATTAGAGTAAGCCCGTTGGGTGAAGCATGGTTGCGGTGCCCCACTAAGGGTCAACCGCTGCCTCTCAATCATAAACCCTATGGGGAAAGGGGGGACAAGAGTGCCCTTCGGCAGCCGAAGCTCCAACAGTCCTGTACAATGGACTGATAAGATGAAACTCTTAGCATTGAACAGTATCAGGAGTTCGGAAGATGACTCAAGCCACTTCACAAAAGCGGGGCATTCAAATGACGGACTCCGCAGTCCGTCAAGTTTTAGGCCTCAGAGAAAAGCAAGGCAAAGACCTCTGTTTGCGCGTAGGAGTACGGCAGGGCGGCTGTTCTGGTATGTCTTATGTGATGGATTTCGCAGACCCCAGCACTGTCAAATCTGACGATGAAGTGTTCGATTACGAAGGCTTTCAGGTAGTTTGCGATCGCAAAAGCATTCTCTATCTCTACGGTTTGGTACTCGATTTCAGCGATGCCATGATCGGCGGTGGCTTTCAGTTTACCAACCCCAACGCTACTCAAACTTGTGGCTGTGGCAGTTCCTTTTCTACATAAAACCTGAAAAATAGGGCATGGGGGAAACAGTTGTTAATTGCCTATGCCCTTTTCAATCCAAAATCCAATCCAAAATCCAAAATCGAATGACCCCTGAAGAATTGTTTAAAGACGGTTTCGATCGCTACCAAGCAGGTGAAGCCCCCAAAGATTTGATTCCCGTGTTCAAAGAAGTGTGCCTGAAATCTCCCAAAAATGGCAATGCTTGGGCTAGCCTCGCGTGGCTTTACCTATTGGAAGATAAGCCCTCATCGGCTCAAAAAGCAGCGAAAACCGCCGTTAAATTGAACCCTCACGACCCCCAAGCGCGGATTAACCTAGCAATAGCAATCTTAGATCTCAAAGAAAAAGGCGTGCGGCCTCATGTAGAAGTAACTCAGCAGCTTCTGATGGCATCAGACGAGTTGCTGGAAGAAGTCAAAAAGAACTTTGAAGATGGGTTAACCAGAAAACCGGACTGGAAGAGTCTCACCCGCGTTCAGCAATGGCTGTTTGAGCCTTAACGACGGAAACCAGTCGATTTTTGCGCGGGGATCGCGGAAATCGGCTTTCGGATTTATTACGATGTCGTAATAAATCAATAAATAACTTTATGGAAATCTCAGAATAGCAGTGCTAGTATTTGAAAACTTAGGAAGATTCAGCAATCCGCCCAGCGGAATACAGACTTAGTTAACAACACAGTACCAGGAGTTTTAAGACTATGAGCACTGAGAACCACGTTAATATCAAACCAGCGACTCGCAACCACAAAGGTTTCTTTATTCAACCAGCATCCTACAAGCTGATGAGTATTGATAAGTCTGGTTGGGCTTTAATTTGTATAGACAAAGCAGTTTGTCATTATGTTGATCCTGATGATTTGCAGTTGCCGAATAAATCGGGAAATACTGAAGGTTAATCCAGAAGTTTCGAGAGACTTTACAATGCTTTACCGAAAAAATGGGTCTAAAGCCCCGTCCTTCTAGGACGGCTTTTTCTTGATCTTAAGGCTTCTAGTGAGTTCCCTCAAAACATCTGATTTTGATCTTCCAGTAGAGTTGCAGTACGTTTCTAGCTTCTCGAACTCTTCATCAGTCAACCTGAAAAATACGCTCTTTTTCATTGCACAAGTATATCTAGATGATATACAATAATAGCATGAAGACATTGAAGTTTAAGCTCTATCAAAGCAGTCGGAATAAACACCTCAAGCGGTCAATTAATGCTGCTGGGGTGATTTATAACCACTGCATCGCACTCCACAAACGGTATTACCGTTTGTGGGGAAAGCACTTGAACTGTGCGAAACTTCAAAGTCATATAGCCAAGATCAGAAAGCGTAAAGCGTTCTGGCAACAGGTTGGATCTCAGGCAGTACAGGATATCTGTCAACGCATTGAGAAAGCCTATCAACTGTTTTTCAAACACCACAAAAAAGGAGTTAGACCACCGGGCTTTAAGAAGGTTAGACGATACAAATCGTTCACCTTAAAGCAAGCTGGCTACAAATTCTTAGGCGGCAATCGGATCAAGATCGGGAGTCGCGTGTATCAGTATTGGAACTCTAGAGACATTGAGGGGACTGTCAAGACCTTAACCATGAAGCGGACGACCTTGGGAGAGTTGTTTATGGTCATCGTTGTTGGTAACGTGAATGAGCCCGAAACCAAATTCGAGACGAGTAGAATCGCTGGGTTTGATTTTGGACTCAAAACATTTCTCACTTGCTCTGATGGTTCCAAAATTGAATCGCCGCAATTCCTGAAACAATCCCTGAATGCCATCAAGAAAGCCAATCGTCAGCACTCTAACAAACGGAAAGGTTCAGCCAACCGGGAAAGAGCCAGACTGAATCTAGTTCGCAAGCATGAAGACGTGGTAAACCGTCGCTCTGATTGGTTTTGGAAGTTAGCACACCAACTAACAGACAAGTTTGATGTGCTGTGCTTTGAGACGTTGAGCCTGAAAGGAATGCAACGTTTATGGGGACGAAAAATCTCAGATATAGCCTTTGGGGAATTCTTGAAAATCCTCGCATGGGTGGTAACCAAAAAAGGTAAGCAAGTCATCTTCATCGACAGATGGTATCCAAGTTCTAAGACTTGTTCGCACTGTGGACACGTCTTGAAAGAATTAGCCTTAGAGGTTCGTGAATGGCGTTGTCCGTCCTGTCAGTCTGTCAACGGCAGAGACGGAAATGCCGCGATAAATATTTGCGCGGTCGGGGCATCGACCGCTAAGTTAGGCGATGTTAGACAGGCTACGCCTGCAATCGCTGTCTGACCTTAGAATCCCCTCGCCTTGATAGCTGGGGAGTATGTCAATTGAATAGCTGCCCTCAAATGAGGGCAGCATCTTTTTTTGTTGACTGTTGACGGTTGATAGTTGTTAAATCATATCAATTCCGGTTGCATCGGAATTAATATTACCCGAAATGAGTCCAAGGCAGTGCCGTGTCCCTACAATTAATATGGCGTAGGGACACGGCACTGCCTTGGACTCTATATCATAGGTCGTGTAACCGGAATTGATATCATGTTCAATTGTTAAAATGATGAATGAATACACCTGAACAATTTTTACAAGAGGCGTAGTTGCTATGACCGTTGCATCCCAAAAAATGAGCCTTGAAGAGTATCTGAACTTTGATGATGGTACAGATACTCGTTACGAACTGGTAAATGGAGAACTGATTGTTATGCCCCCAGAAAGCCAACTCAATTGCCGAATTGCGACATTTCTCTTGATATACTTTGCACAACATGGTATTCCATCTCATCGATTGACGATGAAGACTGAAATTGTGGTGAATAGTTCGCGGGCAACTACTCGTATACCAGATGTGATGGTACTATCGGAGGAATTGGCTACGGCTTTGGAGGGAAGTAGCCGATCGACTATTATGAGTGATATGCCCCCGCCATTGCTGGTAGTGGAAGTGGTGAGTCCTCATCAAGAAAATCGAGATTACCGCTACAAACGTTCTGAGTATGCGACGCGAGGAATTCCAGAGTATTGGATTGTTGACCCGATGCAGCAGCGGGTGACGGTGTTGGAGTGGGTTGAGGGTTTGTATGAAGAGGTTGTGTATACGGGTGAGAATGCGATCGTGTCTCCTGTATTGGGCGTTTTGGAATTGACGGCTTCACGGCTATTGCAAGGACGTTGAAAAAGTGGGTGATATTCAATTTTAGATGAGAGGGTTTTAGATTTAACGATTGAAAATTTTAGTATCGATTGCTACATTTTACACCAAATATCCGAAAGATCCGATCTGCTTTAGGGTTTCTACGCTTCGCTGTACGGTTATCAAGAATGCTTTTTGACTTAATCTGCTCCTGATTTTAAAAGACCTAGAAGAAAACTCTAATAGTCAACTAACTTAACCACATTTTTAAGTGCCACTATGGGCTATCCGATTACCGCATCTGCCAAAGACGAAATCAAAGCTGGGGTTTTCATGGAAACGAGCACCACCCTCAGTGAGTCCGGCGAGCTAAACGTCTGGACAAGGAGTTGGACTCACAACTGCTTGGAAGGCGCTCATTCGAGGGTCGTTGTTTATCTGCTCGGTGAAAACGACAACCATTGGGGAAAAACAGATGAACTTGCTTGTGGAATTGGTGGAATTGGGGAAACCCTCTTGCCAATTTTTGACAAGTCCGTGAAATCTGACCGTTCGGAGCAATACAAATTTCAAATTCCTTCCGATTTTGTCCCACAAGTTAAGTATCTGAAGATTGTCCACTTCAGTAAGAAAAAGGATTTCGCGGAATATGTGAGGATATTGCATCGCCTTTTATCCGATGACACGCATCCGACTCATGTCACTAACTATAACTATACCGGCATCGGTCACATGGTGGGTTGTAACGTTGGAGACAATGTTAAAGTCGGCGGCGTAATATACGAAGCCACAGGAATTTAGCTAACTCAAATACCAACAAAGAACAAAACTATGATCAACGAAACTAACTTGACTGGCATTAAAGAGATGAACAATGGCAAGATAGGAGAGAAAGCACAAGTAGCCGCGATTATCGGAGCGAACCCACCACTAATCGAAAAATTAAATGCGAAACAGCTTACTATGACTGCCATTGGTAAAATGGAAGGTGGCGAGATAGGTGACAATGCAAAAGTTGCTGCGATTATCGCGGAACCGCAAAACTTATGTAAAGCTGCTGCCGAAATTCAGCAATTACTGGAACAGCTAGAGAAGTCTTACCCGGCCAATACTACTACAGAGAAAATGACGCTCGCCACTGAAGCCGTTAAGCGAATTGAAGCTAATTCCACATTGAGGGAACGGGTATTGAGTGCTATCAATGCTGGTAGTTTTTCGGCTTTGGAGGCTGCACTTAACCATCCTGTCGCGAGCTTTGTTGTCAACGCTTTCAAAGATTTGCAGGAAACTGGAAAGCCTTAGTCTTGATTCAGGGCAAACGCATCTAAACAAGAAAGGCAAGTTATTGTGCTAAAATTTCTCCTTATTGACAAGATGCGTTATATCGTTTCCGGTTGCATCGGAATGATTTAACCGCGAAGGCGCAAAGGACGCAAAGGAAGAGAAGAGAGAGATTAATACAGGACGATGAAGAGAGGATCCTTATTACTAATGGGTGTCAGAAACCGGGTTTTTCACTAAATCTATGGAATTCAACGAAGTATTTCGGAAAAAACCCGGTTTCTTTGGTCAGGTGTATAATTCATGAGTGATTTCTTAGGATTTGTAATGATTTACGATCGCCCCAAACTACATCTCCACCAGCAACTAGCAGCGCGATCGATCCAAAATCCCAAATCTAAAATCTAAAACCCGATGACGGATGACTTCCTTAAAGACCCTTTAAGATAAGAGAATAAGATTAACCAAAAAGCCAAATGACATCAACCCTGCTCAAACCCTCAGCCCGATCGCCCATCAACGCTCCAACCATCCGCCATTTCCCCAATGGACTCACAGTTATCGCCGAACACTTGCCCGTTGATGCCGTTAACCTCAGCATTTGGGTGAATTTGGGCTCCGCTGTCGAATCCGACGAAATCAACGGGATGGCTCACTTTTTAGAACACATGATTTTTAAGGGAACTCCCAGTATCAAAAGCGGAGAATTTGAGGCTGCGATCGAACAACGCGGCGCAGTCACCAATGCCGCCACCAGTCAGGATTACACAAACTACTACATCACGACAGCCCCCAAAGACTTTGCTGAATTAGCTCCCCTGCAAGTCGATGTATTGCTAAATGCCAGCATTCCTGACGATGCCTTCGATCGCGAACGACTGGTAGTATTAGAAGAAATTAGACGCTCCGAAGACAATCCTGGACGTCGTACCTATCAGCGATCGGTCGAACTAGCCTTTGAATCCCTACCCTATCGCCGCCCCGTACTTGGCCCTAGCTCGGTAATCGAAAACCTTACCGCCCAACAAATGCGGGATTTCCACAGCAGCAGATATCAGCCTAGCGCCATGACAGCAGTGGCTGTAGGCAATTTGCCTGTGGATGAATTAATTCAAATTGTGGCGGATAGTTTTGCGGCAAAAGGGACTGCACAAAATGGCAACATAGATCTGGCTGCGGCAAAAGTTCAGTCAGCATCTCAAACCCCGACATACTCGAAAGAATCGCCGTTTACAGAAACAGTCCGCCGCGAGTTTGTCGACGCTTCTCTCCAGCAAGCCAGACTGATGATGATGTGGCGAGCACCGGGTTTTGTTGATATCTCCGAAACCTATGCCCTCGACGTTTTGGCGACAATTTTGGGCCACGGGCGCACAACTCGTTTGGTTCAGGATTTGCGCGAAAATCAGGGACTTGTTTCGTCAATTTCCGTCAGCAACATGACTCAGCGACTCGGCGGCGTGTTCTCAATTTCCGCTCACCTGGTGGCGGAAAACTTGCCAGAAGTGGAAGCTGCGATCATCGGACACATCCGCACTCTGCAAACTGAATTGGTGACAGATGCTGAAATGTCTCGCATCCGCACCCAAGTGGCAAATCGGTTTGTGTTTGGAAATGAGACTCCCAGCGATCGGGCAAGTTTGTACGGATATTATCAGTCGATGGTAGGAAATATCGCTCCCGCTCTCAACTATACGGCTTGCATCCAAGCTCTGACTCCCACCCAGATTCGGGATGCGGCTGTCAAATATTTGTCTCCCGATGCGATCGGGGTAGTGATCATTCGCCCTTCCTAATCGCAAGGCTGTTCTATTCTCAGGAAAACCAGGGTTTTGTAGGGGTAGTGGACGGTGCGCATGCCTACCCCACTACCAATGAGGGCAACCACGGGGGGATTGCCCCTACAAAGAATGAAACAGCCCTGCTTCCTAATCCTACAGTCCCGCCTTGAAGGTTGACGCATAGTAGTCATTTTCCTGCCAATCGTCAACATAAGCTACCAGATGCGATATCGTTAGTGAATGGCATACATACCGCTTAGAAAAGCAGTCGAATTTCTAGGCTTGCATCCAAATACCTTGACGAAGTAGGCAGATGAAGGGCAGATCAAGTAAATCAAAAATGGGGCAGGGCAACGCCTTTACGACGTTGACTCCTACCAAAAAGATGGAAGCATCTGCTCTGGACTTAACTTCAAAAGAAAAGGACTGCAAGCCTTACTGGTCAGATTTATGCGCGGAGCTTAGCTCACGATTGTTGTTGCCTGTAGAGACATCTAAAGTAGATTCGGATTTGAACTTTTCGAGTTTATGGCTCATCAAAACGGTGGAGAAATCGTGGTTCTCTCAAATTCTGTTCACTGCCCAGAATCCGAATTCAAAGCCGATTTTCTTGCCATCCTTCACCTCTTCTCTTGCCGAATGCACGGCCTCAGAATCTACAGCCAGAAAATCAAAGAAGATCCGACTATTCCTAAGCCCTGAGCAAAAAGCAATACTCAAACAATGGTTTGGAGTTAGTCGTTACGTCTACAACACAACTATCAAATACTTGCAGCAACCAGGCACTAAAGCCAATTGGATGTCAATCAAAACGGAAATACTCAATGGATTGCCTGATTGGGCAAAACCAGTACCGTTTCAAATCAAATCAATTGCCATTAAAGATGCTTGCGCCACTGTCAAAAAAGCCAAAGCAAATTTCAAGAAAACTGGCAAGACTTGTAGTTGCAAATTTCGTAGTAGAAAAGATACAAAGCAATCTCTTTATATTCCGAAGTCGGCCATTCAGTCGAAAGGAATTTATCATACAAAATTGGGTCAATCAAAGCTGAAAGAGGCATTACCCAAAGACTTCAGCGACGGACGATTAACGCTTTCCTATGGCGAGTATTACATTGTTGTATCTGAAGAAGTGCAGCCACGTCAGACCGATAACCAAGGTCGCGTGGTTGGCTTAGACCCAGGTGTTAGAACGTTCATGACTTTCTTTTCTGAGTCATCCTATGGATGGGTTGGGAATGATTCTAATCTTTTGATCCAAAAGTTGTGTTTCAGGTTAGAC
>REAP01000115.1 GCA_004294385.1 Oscillatoriales cyanobacterium
CCCGGCTCCTATGAAACAACGGTTAGGTTTAAGTCAAGAGTGTCAGTATGACAGGAAAGAGCAGATAATGGCAGGTTGTGGAGCGTACCGCGTCTTGGCAAGAAAGTGATGGATTCTGAAAGCATTTAAAACAATCATTAGCTAGTAACTATCGCTTGACGATTGGTGACTAAGTAGACGGCGTTTGACGGCCGTAGCGAGAGTCTTACTCTGTCAGCAGAATCGAGGGTGTCTTTAGACCTGAGAGTGTCAATATGCCTATTTTCAGGCGGTTGACTTCGTTGTCGATCGCAATTCTTAAAGGTTGTGGGGCGTTACATGAGTAATCAGCCCCTAGCTAGCCGTCGCCGTATCGAGGCTCTCAAAGAAATTGCCTATGCTTGCAACCTGACAAACGAACAAGCCCGAACCTTTGGCAAACTCTCCAAAACTTCCACTTGGGAATCGCTTCTGCAATCCCACAACCTAGAGTACGAAACGAAACCAGAGATATCAGACAACATCGTAGCGACCGCTTCCTTAGAAAATTCCCATCAGATTAACTTCTTTGAATGGGTAGATTTTGGGCAACTCATCACCCTCACTCTGGCAAGTGTGGGACTGTTTGCGCTGCTGTTAAGCCTATGGCCCCGCACTCTGAATCTCATCCCCCGTCCAGTCAAAATCACCATTCAAATAGGAGCAAAGTAAATGGGACGCATGAACAAGATTTTCAAGAACGACGAAAAGTCTGGTGGCTTAGTCCACGGTGGTCACGGCATAGACCATTCCACCGTTTTAGCACCAACCAGTGCAGATGCCATCAGCCCGCTCAATCCTGGTAAATTCACCGCAGCCGACCGCAGCGTCCCCATCATCGAAAAACCCCGCTACTTCACCGAAGAAGAAGCCGATGCGATGAAGACCCTAGCCAAAGAAAAGACCGACGGTGCACGCCAAGCCAAGCGCGCCTAGGTCGCTGCGGGCAAGATTGAAGAAGCCGATGCCAAAGTCCACAAACACCACCGCAAATATGAGGGTGTCGTTGCCGACAACGAACTCACAAAAAAGCGTGCCGATGCCGGACTTGGTAAACACCTGCACGGACTTCGCCCTGCTTACGCCCGACTGGGTATGAGTCTTGACCAAGCAGCTAGTAATGCCGACACCCGCATCGGTGAAATCAAGGCGAAACTGCAAGGGGCAAAACGATGACAAAGGCGATCGCACTTATCAATGATTTCTTGATGCTTGCGATTGCCTCCAGCTTTCTCTGCTGGGTGGCGTCGCTGCATCCTCAAGCACTGGCTTTAGTCCGAGCCGTGTACGTGATTTTTGCCTTACTCTGGATGCTGAGTTGGATGCTGGATGATTGGTTGGTCAGGAGGCTGCGAGTCGATATCTTGACTTTGCAGGGTGTATTGGTTTTAGGCTTAGCTGCTTCTGTAGTTGGTTTGGGGGTGATGCTATGTCGGTAACGACGTATCCGTGATTGGCTCAGCACCCATTCTGAGAATGTCAAAGGTTCGTATCGTTGCAACCGAGCTAACTCTGGCAGTGTCAATCAGGTCTATGACTGGATGGTTTTAGGGCTGGCTGTAGACATTGAGACTGTGAACCCGCCGGGATTGAATTGTTCTAACGGGGTGGTAAAAATCAACTCTGACGGCTCTCATACTATTACCCCCCATGACCCAAAGCAGGTCTACACATACATCGGTGGTAAATATGACCCTGATATTGATGCCACAGATTGCGATCGCCTTTTAGAGTGTCTTGAACCACAGCAACGAGAGATTTTTCTCAGGACAATTGCTGCTGCACTGTGTCTACCGCTAGCTCGTTTGAAAATGTCACGGGTGAAGGGACTGCTTTGTCACGGCGATGGTAGCAACGGTAAGGATACTTTGCGGACTGCGTTGGTGGCGGTGTTGGGGCGTGGTGTGACCGGGAAGTCTTTGAAGGACTTTCAGGTTTATGACAGTGGGAGAAAGTTTCCCCTCGCTGGTCTGGAGAATTCTCTGTGCAACTGGTCAAGTGAGAATGCGGACGCGGTGAAACTGGACAAGCTACAAAGTCTTAAGCAGTTCATCACCGGGGATGAGTTGACTATTGAACACAAGGGGCGCGGTGAGTATCCATATAAACCAGAGGCGATATTCCTTGCTAACTGCAATGTTCTGCCAAGTATCAGTAGTGACTTCTCAAAACTCACTCTGTCTCAGAAGGAAAAATTCACAGAACTACTCACAGGTGTCCCGTGTTCCGACCCGCTCAAAGCATTCAGAATCGGTGACAAGGTGGCTGGCAACAGCCCTGGTGAACTTTCTTACAATTGGCACGGCCGTATCGTTGAAATTCATACCAGTATCGGTTGCAAAGTTGACTGGCAAGAACGCGAAAAGGTGAAGGGCGGGCGGGTACTCTCAGCGCTCTTCTGTAACCTGCGAAAAATTTAGCTGTTGCCTGACGACTAACGACTAAAATCTTATCCCCTGACCTTGGGGGATTCTCTGTGTCTACAAATCTTGTATACACAATGTTGACAGTGTATACAGTGGTGAGTCGTTGTCTACAAAAGCTGTCTACAAATTTTGTAGACACAATGTTGACAGTGTATACAGTGGTGAGTCGTTGTCTACAAAAGCTGTCTACAAATTTTGTAGACAAAATGTTGACAGTGTATACAGTGGTGAGTCGTTGTCTACAAAAGCTGTCTACAAATTTTGTAGACAAAATGTTGACAGTGTATACAATCATGGTTATTGTAGACAAATAATGTTTACAGGTGTCTACAATGAGTCAAAGTCAAGTCATATCATTCAGAGTTTCTGGTGACTTCCTGAACTGGATAGAATCATGGTGAGTCGATTAATCAAGCTGCACAACGCATTCTCAAGGAAGTCTCAGGCACGTCTACAGATTTGTCTACAGTGTCTACGGTTACCACTAAAAATGTAGACAAACTGGTAGCTACTAGCCTTGACCCGGTTCTTGAGCGGTTGGCTGCTGTCGAGGAACGTCTGGGAAAATTGAGTGCCTGAGCGACAGCAACGATGAATCGCTCAGGCAGGAATTGAGAGTGGCTAACAGACAACTTGCAGACCAGGACAAGGAATTGCTGCAACTTCACGAGCGCAATGGCGACTTAGATTTAGAAGTTCAGAATCTGAAGGAAGAACTTGCGACCGTGAAGCGCGATCGCCCTGAAAATAAAAACTCAGCTCCGGCAGTCGCAGAATTTCCGCAGGCTGCCGACTTACTCAACCAACTCAAATCTCAGCGTAAAAAGTCGAAGGCTGACTTGGTAGATATAGAGACTGTTCTAGAAATCCTCAGCACCTAAAAGAGCGAAGGATGAGCGGAAAATGTAATCTTCATGGGCATAAAGAACCTGAAACCATTGATGTACAAAGCATTGAGTGTAGTGCGGATAAAAGGACTTGAACCTTCACTCCTTTCGGAACCAGAACCTAAATCTGGCGCGTCTGCCAATTTCGCCATATCCGCTCGATCGCATTAAATAACCATAGCACACCACTGTTTTATCTGTCAATCAAAATCGAGAAACCCGGTTTCACACAAAAAACCGGGTTTGCTTCTGAGTTATGACCACAGCAAGTTCCCCAATCTCTTACTCGTCACTTAGTTTTTGCCGATCGCCTTCCAAGTGATTTCGTCCACCACGCCGTCAGCCTTCAAACCTTGAGACTCCTGAAAGCCCTTGACAGCAGAAATGGTGCGGGCACCAAAAATACCATCGATCGGACCCGGAGCATAGCCCGCCACTTCCAAGCGCACCTGCAACGTCTTCACCTTGGCACCAGAGGAGCCTTTAGTCAGAATAGTTACAGTAGGAGTAGTTTTGGTCGGAACCGCAGCCTCGTTCTCAATCGGAGCATCGTTCTGAGAAACTTGAGGAGCTTTGACTGGATCGGCTGCTAAAGCTGTCCAAGTGCCTTTGTCCACAATCCCATCTGAATTCAAGCCCTTAGACTGCTGAAAGTCATTTACAGCCGATGTGGTGCGAGAACCATAGGAACCGTCGATCGTGCCGATCGCAAAACCATGAATTTGCAACCGTTGCTGTATGGCTGCAACTTCCGGGCCATCTGCTCCCGCTGATATAGTTTTTTCCTTTCTGACTGGCTTTTGCTCCCCAGCATAAAAAGGCTTATTAAACATCTCTGGCTCAGAATTTGCCTCTGGGGATGCCGAAGCACCAGAGTCAGCAGGAGCCACAAAGTCTTTGCGGCCCTGTTCTTGAACAAAACTTTTGGACTCAAAAGCCGCAGTGGCATTCCTGGTCAATGCAGGAGTTACCAAAGCCACTAAACCGAGAATCGTAGCAGTAGTTACACGCATAAGTTTCATTTGTTGATAAGGTTTGTCTATTAGTAATCTCCAGAAAAGCCCGTTTTGAACAGGCAAGATGCCTGTTCCACAATTATTGGAGATGCCTATCCTAATATTGCCCAATTTCATTGTATTACCAGGATTGTTTTCTGATAAATATCTGCGGTGGTCTAAGTTTAGACGACATAAAACTCCCCATATTTGTGGCGAATGTAGCGCACAAACGGATCGATACTTAAAGGAGAACCAGTAACTCGATCGACCAATTCGACAGCAGTGTACTTACGGCCGTGCTGATAGATATTTTGTTTTAGCCAATCGTGGAGTACGGTAAAGTTTCCCTGCTCTATTTCCACCGGAATTTCGGGATGAGTTTTGACGGCTGTTTCGTAGAATTGGGCGCTCATTAAGTTACCCAGGGTGTAGCCTTGGAACATTCCGCCGATCGTCCCAACATACCAGTGAACATCCTGCATTGCACCCTCGCCATTATTCGCAGGGACAATGCCCAGGTCAGCTTTATAGCGATCGTTCCAAGCTTCCGGGAGGTCGTGAACCGAGAGTTTGCCCTCTACCATTGCCAATTCTAGGTCAAAGCGGATCGCTACGTGGAGGTTGTAGGTTACTTCATCGGCATCGGTGCGGACGAGCGATCGCCCAACTTTGTTAATTGCTCTGTAAAATTGGTCAGTGGTAACGTGTCCCAACTGCCGCAAAAACACGCCTTGCAATTGCGGGTAAAAACATTCCCAGAAACCGCGACTGCGGCCGACCAAATTTTCCCAAAGCCGGGACTGGCTTTCGTGAACACCAGAGGAAATGCCACCAGCAAGCAGTGTGCCTTCAAATTCGGCAGAATTTCCCAATTCGTAAAGAGCGTGTCCGGCTTCGTGGATACTGCTAAAAAGTGCTTGATCCAGGTGGTCTTTGTAAACACGGGTGGTGATCCGCACGTCGTCTATGGAGAAGTTGGTCATAAACGGGTGCAAAGTGATGTCTTGTCGTCCCCGTTGGAAGTCGTAGCCTATACGTTCTACGACTGTGCGCGTGAATTCTAGTTGCTGGGCTTCTGCAAAGTCTTGGTGTAAGCAGGAGTCGTCAGCCGGGGTTTGGGAGGTGATGGCTTCGACTATGGGCACTAATTCTTGACGCAATTGGGCGAACAGCGGGCGCAAAATCGATACTTTCATGCCGTAGTCGCTACGATCGATCAAAGGATCGGCAATATGTTCATATCCGGGGAAAAACTCTGCGTATTGCCTACTTAATTCTAGGGTTTTTTCGAGATATGGCTCGACGGCGGCAAAGTTGTTGGTGGCTTTAGCGCTAGCCCAAGCTTCGTAGGAGTCGGCTTGGTGGCGGCAGAGTTTTGCCATGAAGGCTGCGGGGACTCTGGCGGCGCGATCGTAATCTCTGCGGGCGACGCGGATCAGACTGGCGGTGTTGGAGTCGTAGGGGAGGCTTTGTTCGTAGCCCCGCAAGTCTTCTAGGAGTTCGCCAATTTTCGGATCGGTAAATTTTTCGTGGGATATTTGTTTCAGGGTAGCCAACTGGCGACTTCTGGCGCTTGCACCTTTGATGGGCATATAGGTGGCTTGATCCCAGTGTAATAGGGAAGAAGCTGACTCGATGTCGGTGATTTCGCTAAGACGGACTGTGAGTTGACCGAATTTTGTCTGAGTTTTGTCTAGGGTTTGCATGATTGGGGTTAGCGGTATGGTTTTGCCGACAAAGGTTATAGTGCGGCGTTCATAATTCATCAATCATTGCTTACCCTGAGTTAAAGCCAAAGACCGCACTTGTTCACGTATTGTATTAAATTTTGAGTCATTTTGGCATATTTTTAGGTATTTCTTCGGATTAAGCTCGATCGCCTTACGAAGATTTTCGATCGCTTTGTCAGTCATACTTGCTAAAGCTTCGGGCTGATTTTTTGACTCGCTTGCTGCTTGAGCGAGGGCGTAGACGCAAGCTTTTTGATAGTAAAGATTTGGATCGTCTGGTTTGAGTGCGATGACTTTATCGTAGGAAGCAATGGCTTCGGCAAATCGTTCGATTTTTTTGAGGGCGACGGCGCGGTTGTACCAGGCTTCGGCATTGTCGGGCACTATTTCTAGTGTTTTGTCCCAGGAGGCGATGGCTTCGGAGTATTGTTGCAAGTTGGCGAGGGCTAAACCACGGTTGTACCAAGCTTCGCTGTCGTCTGGTTTGAGTGCGAGGCCTTTGTCCCAGGAGTCTATGGCTTCTGCAAATTTTCCCATTTGGGCGATCGCAGTGCCGCGTTTGTTCCAGACTTCGGGGGATTTTGGACGTAGTTGCAGAGTTTTGTCGTAGTCGGCGATCGCCTCTAGGTAGCGTTTGGCATCGGCTAAAGCGACTGCGCGATTATACCACGCTTGGTGCAAATCCGGTTTTAATTCGATCGCCTTGTCGTAAGCTGCGATCGCCTTGTCGTTTTGTCCTGATTTTTTGAGGGAAAATGCTTTGTTGTACCAAGCTTCCCAGTAGTCTGGTTGAATCGTTAAGGCTTTTTCGTAGGAGGCGATGGCTTCGTCGAAGCGTTCCAATTTGACGAGGGCATTACCACGGTTTGACCACGCTTCATGATAAACTGGCTTAAATTCGATCGCCTTTTCGTAGGATGCGATCGCCTCTGAGAGCCTGTTGCACTTCCGCAGAACGTTGCCGAGATTATACAATGCTTCTGGGTGGTCTGGTTTAATTTTTAGAGCTTCGTCATAGGCTGCGATCGCTTCTTCTAGCTGTCCCATTTTTCTGAAGGCTACACCTTTGTTATACCAAGCTTCGTGAAAATGTGGTTCTAGCCTGATTGCTTTATCCCAGGATTCGATCGCTGGTTGCAACATTCCCATCTCTTCTAGGGCGTTACCGCGATCGTACCACGTTTGAGGGTCCTGGGGATTTAGTTCTATGGATTTTCCCCCACGGTCGATCGGCTTTCCCATACTAGCTAGTTTTTCCAAGGAATTTCACCTCGTTTTGTAAAGTTGCCATTTTTTTATATTAACTTTTATATTAGAAGAGATAAGTCTTGTATTTCGTGATTTTTAGTGATTTTACATAAACTTTCAAAAAATTTCCAACCTGAGATGAAGTAGGTTGGGTTGAGCGACAGCGAAACCCAACACCTTTTATGTTAAATGAAGAGTTGGGTTTCGTTCCGGTTCGTGAGCGGTGCCCTGAGATAAACGCAGTCATTGGGTTGAAGGACAACCCAACCTACTTTTTCCAGTTAAATACTATCTGGATCGATATTCAACTCGCGCAATTTAGCAGCTAAACGTTCAGCCCTTTGAGATTCTTGTTCAGCCCTTTGAGATTCTTGCTCAGCCCTTTGAGATTCTTGTTGTAGACGCTGACGATTTAATAACCTATCTTCTTCTACTTCCGCATAGGAAAGAAACTTTTCTCCATTAGGTCGATAAATTTCCAACCCATCTGATCCCAACTCAAACCGCACACCTAATCTCGGACTAATCCATCCCTCCATCGGCTCAATTACTTCTAAAATTCCTTCAACTCTTTGCCAACCGTCCAATTCATTTCTTTGTGGATCGTAAACATAATACTCATCAACTCCATAACGCTGGTAAAATGAAACTTTTTTATTCATTTTAGTTTGAGTATCATTATGAGAGCGAATTTCAAAAACAACTTGAGGGCCAATATTATCCTCTCGATATTGTATATAAGAACGTCGATCGCCTTTTGGTCTCCCAAACACCACCATCGTATCAGGCGCTTGAGAAATATCGATTCTCCCCTCAACGGGATACCAGAGTAAATCGGCGGCTACAAAAACGTTTGGGTCATCCTTAAACAGCGATTCGCAACCTTCTTTGATTTTGACAATTAATTCGTATTGAATTGTGCTTTCTGCCATTGGTTGACCGTCGCTGGAAGGATAAATGATTAGATTTGAGATTTTAGATTGACCCCCACGATCGCGTTATCTGTGCGTCCAGGACTATTATATCATTGCGATTGATGCTGTAGGGGCGGGTTTTACCAAATAATTGCCAAAAACCGACAATCTCATAAACCCGCCCCTCACTCACCGCAATCAAAACTAAGCGCCGACAGCTTCCTTCGCCGCGTAAAGCACCTCAGCATTGATTAGAGCAATCCCTCGTTCCCGCGCGAACTTCTCAGTATTTCGCTTCACCTTACCCCGCACAAAACCAGGGATTTTGTTCAATTCTGCCTGTCCATCCTTCGTCCAATTCATATCAGAATCAGCCGAAATTCCCTTAGTAATCACTTCCTTAGTATCATGGCCACCGAAGATTTCTAGCAAGTGATCTTCCATGCCCAAAGTAAAGGAATTATACACCAAATCTACACACTGATTTGTGCCTTCATAACCCAAAAATGGCTTGTAGCCGATCGGGAAATTTTGAACATGAATCGGCGCAGCAATGACACCGCACGGAATATCCAACCGCTTACCAACGTGACGTTCCATTTGTGTGCCGAAAATTGCCGAAGGTTCAGCTTTCGCGATCGCATCCCCGATCGCACCATGATCCTCCGTCACCAGCACTTCATCACAATAACCTTTTACCTCTTCCCGGAACCAATCAGCATCGTGTTTGCAGTAGGTTCCTGCCCACACAACGTGGATTCCCATCTCGCGAGACAAAATCTTCGTCATCGCCGCTGCGTGGGTATTATCGCCAAATACGACGGCTTTTTTGCCAGTTAAGTTTTGGCAGTCGATCGATCGCGAAAACCAAGCAGCCTGAGACACAAACCGCGTTTGTTGATCGATGAAATTTTCGTAATCAACATCCGCACCTTGAGCATTCAAAACTTGCTGAATCTTGCGAATACAACGCGCAGTTTCTACCACACCCATCGGTGTAATATCCACCATCGGCGTGCCAAATTCTGTTTCCAAATACTTCCCAGTCATCATCCCCAATTCCCGATAAGGAACGAGGTTAAACCAAGCGCGCGGCAATCTTTTTAAGTTATGAACCGAAGCACCTTCGGGAATAACTTCATTGACTTCAATGCCCAAATCTGCCATCAAACGCTTCAACTCGGTGCAGTCATGATTGTTGTGGAAACCCAGCGTTGACATCCCGATGATGTTGACAGATGGTTTTTCGCTTTTGGCTTCTACTAAATCGCCTTTTTTGCGGGCTTTGTTGATGTAAAATTTGACGATTTGATCTAAAGTGCGATCGGCAGCTTCCAGTTCGTTAACCCGATAATGGTTAACATCCGCCAACAAAATATCACCTTTAGCCTCCAATTGAGCTCGCTCCACGAAATTTTCCAAGTCTTCCTGTAGAATGCTGGAGGTGCAAGTCGGAGTCAACACGATTAAATCTGGGCTCTCTTCTCTGTCTTTGCGCGTGATGTTGTCCACCACTCGTTCCTGGGAACCGCGCGCCAGTACGTGTCTGTCAACGACGCTGGTAGTGACTGGGGTGAAGTCCCGTTCTCTTTCTAGCATGGAACGCATGACGTTGAAGTAATCATCTCCGATCGGTGCGTGCATGATAGCATGGACATTCTTGAAGGAAGTTGCAACGCGCAGAGTGCCAATGTGGGCTGGGCCTGCGTACATCCAATAAGCCAATTTCATAGGTATTTTTCCTGATGTTGGTTGAGATTTGTGCGATCGGGCTATTACTGCTAAATTTTAAGGTTGTTTATGATTCTCTCACCGAATGAATTCTTTAGAAATAATGAGTTTCTGAAGATTTGTTGATTTGCGCGATCGGTCAAACCCCATTGCAGCTAAGGATATGACCCCTAAATAACATGACTTTCCTATAATTTTAATGCAATAATTCTTAATCTTTTGTCAACTTTCGTTAAGACTTCGACAAATTCAATTCCTACAGCCCCTAAATTCCCTACCTTAATTATGACTAAATATAGCAATCCTAAATCATTACATCAAACATAATTAATCAATTCAATAGCAGAGTAAATCTAAAATAGACTGACTTTATAGGTGGATTTTTTAAATCTGGTAGACTGAGGGTAAAATAGAAAATCTTGTGATTAAAAATACAAATTTGTGATAAATCAGCTTTTTCCGGGCAAATCCCCAATCATCACGAACATTTAGGCAAACCAAATTCAGATCAAGGTCGGCGAATATGGTATCATAAAACTTCATTAAGATTGTAAGCATCAATAAACAATGGTAGTATCATATAGTCAGGAGAGTTAAATGAAAAAATTGTTGCACTCGTTAAAAAATGGAAAGTCTCAATGCAACTAACAGAGAGGCACATCATTAAATCTACGGAACACCGTTTCGCATTGATTGATGGATTAGCTTTTGAATCCAAGAATCTCTACAATGCCGCTAATTACGTCATTCGTCAGAGTTTTGTCTATGGATGGGGTTACATCAATTACAACGAAATGAACCGTTTAATGAAGTTTCATCAAACATACAAGGCTTTGCCTGCTAAGGTCAGTCAACAAATTTTGATGATATTGGACAAGAATTGGCAATCGTTTTTTGAAGCAGTCAAAGCTTACAAAGTTGATTCCTCTAAATTTACAGGTCGCCCGAAACTACCGAAATATAAAGATAAAGTCAAGGGTCGAAATATTCTTGTCTATACGATTCAGGCGATTAGTAGCAAGCAATTGAAGAAAGGAATTATCAAGCTTTCGGGTACAGAAATTTCAATCAAAACCCAAGTAAAACCGGAGCGAATTTGCCAAGTGAGACTGGTTCCCAAATGCGATTATTATGTAATCGAGGTAATTTATAATGCTTGTACTGAGCCCTGCGACTACGCTCAGGGTAAACTCCGTCGAAGTGAGCCGGAGTCCACCCTTAGCGACGATAAATTTATAGCTAGTATTGATTTAGGACTGAATAATTTGGTGGCGTTAACTTCAAATCAGCCGGGTTTTACCCCTCTGCTGATTAACGGGCGACCATTGAAATCAATTAATCAGTTCTACAACAAACGTAAAGCACAGTTACAATCTCAGTTAAAAGGAAGTCGCAAGAGTTCACCCCGCATTCAACGTTTAACTCGCTGTCGCAACCAAAAAGTAGATAATTACTTGCATCATGCCAGTCGGCTAATAGTCGATATTTTTGTCGCCCAACAAATTGGGATGTTAGTAATTGGTAAGAATGCACAATGGAAAAGCGAGATTGACTTAGGAAAGCCAACCAATCAAAACTTTATCAGTATTCCTCATGCTCGACTGATTGAAATGTTGGAATACAAAGCTCGATTAGTTGGGATTAAGGTGATCGTGCAAGAAGAATCTTACACCTCGAAGTCGAACTTCCTGAATCTAGATCCGATTCCTGTGTACGGGCATATTGGCGCTGATGGTGTCGTATTTAGTGGTAAGCGAATCAAGAGAGGATTGTACAAGACATCGGTCGGTCAATTAATTAATTCCGATGTTAACGGCTCTTACAACATTCTGAGAAAAGCAATCCCAAAGGCGTTTAGCACTCTTGATAGAGAGCTGCGTAGTTCAGCCGAGGCGGGTTAATCCGCTCGAAGTGAAAGTGAAGGGGGAGGGGCTTCATGCCTCCCGTGTCATGTAATAAATGACTATACTTTTACCAGCTATATCGTACTCACTGCTGTGGATGCCAAAAACCCAAGGACACGACGGTAGCATAACTGCTTGCTGTCAAGGTCAGACTTACCACGCATCCCAAAAAACAGCTCTTGAGTGATAATGGAGAGTAATATTGACTGAGTACACCTAATTTCAGAGAACCCAACTATGATGGCAATTCCCGGCGTTGCAGTTCTCGCTCTCATTTATGAAAGCAGCACATCCCTGGTTTACCGTGGCCGGGATGAGCAGAACAATCAACCAGTTATTATAAAACTTATCAAAGAAGACTATCCAACTCCAGAAGAACTTAATCGATATCGGCGCGAATATCAAATTACTGCTAGCTTAAAGTTAGACGGAGTTGTCACCGTCCACAAATTGCTGTCTGTCAGAAACAGTTTGGCAATGATATTAGAAGATTTTGGTGGCGAATCTTTGAGAATCTTCATAGCTTCCCAAAAACTCACAATCTTAGGATTTCTAACTATTGCAATCAAAGTAGCTGAGACCTTGGGAGAAATTCATTCCAACAATGTAATTCACAAAGATATTAACCCAGGAAACATAGTTTTCAATCCAGCTACAGGGCAAATTAAACTCATTGACTTTAGTATTTCCAGTGGATCGGAATCCGAAGATATTTCCCATAAAAATCCAAATTTCTTAGAAGGTACTTTAGCCTATATGTCGCCCGAACAAACGGGTAGAACCAACCGAGTAATAGATTACCGCACCGATTTTTATTCTCTTGGTGTCACATTCTATGAAGTCCTCGCAGGACAACTCCCTTTTAATACAGCCGATCCAATGGAGTTAGTTCATTGTCATATTGCTAAACAGCCAGTACCTCTTTCTGAAACTGTATCCGAAATCCCTCAAGCTATTTCAGATATTGTCATGAAATTGTTAGCAAAAACCGCTGATGAACGCTATCAAAGTGCCTGGGGACTCAAAGCCGATTTGGAATCCTGTTTATTTCAGTTGCAGACAGCGGGGTTAATCTCCGAATTTACCCTCGGTAGTCAAGATATTTCTGATAAATTTAAAATACCTCAAAAACTTTACGGTAGAAAGCGAGAAGTAGACACTCTTTTAGCCGCATTTGAACGAGTAGCAGTCACAAATAATCGATCTTCCCGTAGGCAGGAACAATTTCAAACTTCCTCGATCAATAGAGAAGCAACATCTAGGACAGAAACATCTCAATTATTGTTAACAAGAAGAGAACACAAATCCCGTAGCGAGATGATGCTAATTGCTGGGTATTCCGGCATTGGTAAGTCCGCAATGGTGAAAATCTTAGAAAAACCGATTACTCGCCGACATGGATATTTTATCTGGGGCAAGTTTGACCAGTACAAACGGACGATTCCTTACTCTGCTGTTGTTATCGCTTTTTCGGAATTGGTGCGGCAACTCTTGACTGAAAGTGAAGCACAGTTGGCAGTGTGGCGCGAAAAACTCCGCAGCGCTTTCGGCCAAAATGGGCAAATTATTATTGATGTCATCCCGGAAGTAGAACTGATTGTTGGATCTCAGTCTCCTGTAGTTGAATTAGGGCCAACGGAGTCTCTAAATCGCTTTAATCTGGTTTTTCAAAATTTTATTCGCGTATTTTGTCAGCCAGAACATCCCCTCGTAATTTTTCTCGACGATTTGCAGTGGGCTGATTCTGCAACCCTCAAGTTGATCGAATTGATGATGACGGATGAGGCTACGCAATATCTGTTTTTAATTGGTGCTTATCGCGATAACGAAGTCAGTCCAACTCATCCTTTGATGATGACTGTGGAGACGCTGCGAAATCAAGAAGCAATTGTCAATCAGATTGCTTTGTTGCCGCTGGGAGTGGACAATATTACTCATTTGATTGCGGAAACTCTACATAGCGATCGAGAATCTGTCAAACCCTTGGCTGAACTCGTAGTCAGCAAAACAGATGGTAATCCTTTTTTCGTCAATCAGTTTCTCCACACATTATATCAGGAAGACTTGCTAGTTTTTTCCCCGCCACTGTCAGGAAAAAAAGGGGGCTGGCATTGGGACATGACTCAAATTGAGCAGTGCGCTATTACTGATAATGTAGTAGATTTGATGGTACAGAAATTAAGAAAATTACCAAATTCAACGCAGCAAGTTTTGCGCTTAGTGGCTTGTTTGGGCAATGAATTTGACTTGAACACTCTTTCTTTAATTAATGAGAAAGAAGCATCAGAAACTTTTGCACAGTTGTTGCCGGCGATTAAGTCTGGACTGATCCTGCCAAGTTCGGAGTTGGAAAGTAAGTCACTAGATTATGTGATGTTTCCGCTGTTAATTCTCAATTATAAATTTTTGCACGATCGGGTGCAACAAGCAGCTTATGCTTTGATTGATGATTCAGAAAAAAAAGCTGTTCATCTGAAAATAGGTAGGCAAATACTAGAAAATACTCCGACTGAATATCGGGCTGACAGAATTTTTGAATTAGTCGATCACTTGAATGTGGCTCGAACATTAATTGGGGAGGATAGAGAATTAATTGAATTGGCAACGCTGAATTTAGACGCGGCAAGGCGGGCAAAAGATGCCACAGCTTATGTTTCCGCTTTGCAGTATTTGACCGCAGGTATGGACGGTTTGACTGAGGATATTTGGGATTCCCACTATGACTTAGCATTTGCTTTGCATATGGAACGGGCAAATGTTGAGTATTTAAACGGCTATTTTGAGAAATCAGAAGGATTTATCAATATAACTTTACAAAAAGCCCGATCGCCTTTAGAGAAAGTAGAAATTTACAATCTGCTCATCGTACAGTATACCCTGCGCGCCAAGTACGAGGATGCAGTCAAAGCGGGCATCAAGGCCTTGAACTTGCTGGGAATCGATTTGCCCCTAGATGGGCTGCAAACCGTGATTTATGAAGAATTTGAGGCTGCAAAGAGCATTTTGGGCGATCGCGAAATAGCTTCATTGATTGACGGCCCAGAAATGACAGTCCCAGAAAAAAAAGTGGCAGTTAAATTAATCACAAACTTGCTAACATCAGCCTACCTCAACAACCCAGACTTGTGGAAAGTCAGCGTTTTAAAAGGAGTTAATCTTTCTCTAAAATACGGTTTAGTTCCCGAAGCATCTCTTTGCTATGCAGGTTATGGTATGTTCTTGAACGCCGTTTCGGGAGATTACAAAACGGCCTATCAATTTGCCATTTTAGCGCTAAATTTAAGTGAAAAATCCGGCAATTTGGGTTTAAAATGTCGAGCTTGTTCGTCCCTAGTCAGTATTTTTCATTACTGGTTCAATCATATCAAAGAAGCCTATGCAATTAGCAATGAAGGATATCAAGCTGCTTTAGAATCTGGGGATTTAGAATATGCAGGTTATCTTCTGTCCAACCGCATCGCAAATTATTGCTTTCAAGGTAGAGACATCGCCCAAGTGCTCGCAGATACAAAGGGATATTTGCAATTCAGCCAAAAAACCAAGAATCAACTGGTAACTGATACATTGTTAGGAGTTGAGTTGATCCTCCGTAACCTCAGCCAACTAACTACTGATAAACTGGTTTTTGAGAACGAAGAAATTACCGAACTTGAGTATGTATATAATTGTCAAGCGCATCAAAATTTGTATTCGCTTTGCCTTTATCAAATTCGCAAATGCCAGGTATTATATTTATATGGAAACTACGATGAAGCATTGGAATTAGCTTTAGAAGTGGAAAAACAGCTCTCATTTATTACAGGAGCCATACCAGCGACAGAATGGAATTTCTACTTTTCTTTAGTCCTAATTGCTGTTTATCCAAATGTTTCAAAACTAGAGCAAGCGCTGTATTTAGAGAAGTTAGAAAGAAATCAAACACAGATGAAAATTTGGGCTGACAACTGTCCAGAAAATTTTCTACACAAGTACGTTTTGGTACAAGCAGAAATAGCCAGAATTTCCAGGAAAGACTCAGAAGCTGTAGAATTGTACGACTTCGCCATCACTTTAGCTCAAGACAATGAGTTCGTCCAAAATGAAGCCTTGGCTAATGAATTAGCAGCCAAATATTGGTTGAGTAAAGGCAAATATCAATATGCCAAAATTCACTTGCGCGATGCTCATTCCTGCTACCAACGCTGGGGTGCAGCCCGAAAAGTAGATGATTTAGAACAAAAATATCCGCAGTTGCGTGAAATGACACCTCTCAACGGAAATTTTTCCCTCAACCAAACTACAACAACTATTCATACTTCCACTGGTAGCGATGCGAGGGCGCTGGATTTAGCAACGGTAATGAAAGCATCTCTGGCGATTTCGAGCGAAATTGTTCTCGATAAGTTGCTGGCTTCTCTGATGAGGATATCGCTGGAAAATGCGGGTGCTCAATTAGGTTTTCTGGTTTTAGTTAAAGATGGCAAACTTTTAATTTTAGCGAAAGCGTCAGTATTTGATGAAGATGTAGCGATGTTGCCATTTACGCCTCTTGAAGAATGTCAGGATTTACCTGTGACGGTGATTAATTATGTGGAAAGGACTCGCTTGGACTTGGTGTTGAACAATGCGGCGGCTGAGGGACTATTTACCGCCGATCCTTATATCGCTAAACATCAACTCCAATCTATTTTGTGTACTCCGATTGTGAATCGAGGTAAACTAATCGGCATTCTTTATTTGGAAAACAATTTAACTATTGGGGCGTTTACTCCTCACAGATTGGAAGTTTTAAGGTTGCTTTCTTCCCAAGTTGCTATTTCTTTGGAGAATGCTTTGCTTTACAATTCGGTGGAACAGAAAGTGCAAGAGCGGACGCAGGAGTTAAATGAAAAGAATGAGAGTTTAGAACAAACTTTGCGCGAGTTGAAATCAACTCAAGCTCAACTGATTCAAACTGAAAAGATGTCGAGTTTGGGACAAATGGTGGCTGGTGTAGCTCACGAGATTAATAACCCTGTAAGTTTCATCTATGGCAATCTTACGCCAGCGAGTGAATATGTCCAAGACTTGCTGAAATTGATTGAGCTTTACCAGCAACACTATCCAGAACCGAGTGATGAAATTCTCGATGAGATAGAAACTATTGAACTAGAATTTTTAATCGGAGATTTGCAGAAGTTGCTGGATTCCATGAAAGTGGGAGCCGAAAGAATCCGCGATATTGTGTTGAGTTTGCGGAATTTCTCGCGCCTTGACGAAGCGCAAATGAAGTCGGTTGATATTCATCAAGGTATTGATAGTACAGTTATGCTGTTGCAGCCACGTCTGAGAAAAGAGGGTGGCCGTTTGGGAATTGAGTTGATTAAAAATTATGCGAAGTTGCCACTAATTACTTGTTATGCGTCGCAGTTGAATCAGGTGTTTATGAATATCTTGACAAATGCGATCGATGCGTTGTTGTCGGTAAGGGATTGTCCAGAAAATTATCCACAAAAGCCTACTATTACGATCGCAACGGAGGTGACTGAGCGAAATTCTGTGATTATTAGAATGGCCGATACTGGGCCTGGGATGAGTGCTGAGGTGTTGCACAAGATATTTGACCCGTTTTTTACTACTAAGCCGGTGGGTTCTGGTACTGGTTTGGGGCTGTCTATTTCGCACTCGATTGTTGTTAGTTCTCACGGTGGTCAATTTAGTTGTGTTTCTGCACCGGGAGAGGGGAGTGAGTTTATTATTGAAATTCCGATCGCGCCACGACAAATCTTGTAAGCCTTACCCTGAGAGGATTTGAAGGGCGGGACACTGTTGTACCCTGAGCGGAGTCGAAGGGCAGGTAACTGTTGTACCCTGAGCGGAGTCGAAGGGCAGGTAACTGTTGTACCCTGAGCGGAGTCGAAGGAACCGCAAGCTGTACCCTGAGCGGAGTCGAAGGGCAGGGTACAGTCGTCAAGGCTACGCGCGCACACTTCGACACTTCGACTACGCTCAGTGACCAGAATGCAATACAATCACTAATTAAACCTCAGAAGCCCGCAATTGTCCGCAAGCAGCATCTGCTTCCAACCCGCGAGAATAGCGTACACTAACTGCAATTTTCTTCTCTTTCAAAACCGTCACAAAACTATTAACTCGATTGGGAGTAGGCCGCTGATATTCAGCTTCCTTAATTGGATTATAAGGGATTAAATTGACGTGACACTGAAAGCCACGCAATTTGTCAGCTAATTCCGCTGCGTGTTCTGGCCAATCATTGACATTAGCTAAAAGGACGTATTCAAAACTCAATCTCCGCCCAGTTGATTGAACATATTCGCGACATTCAGCGATTAACTCATCTAAGGGATAAGGCTGGGCGCTAGGAATTAATTCTTCGCGCAATCTTTGATTGGAAGCGTGGAGACTAACGGCGAGGGTGACTTGCAAATGATGTTCGGCTAATTTGCGAATGCGATTGCGAATTCCTACTGTGGAAATCGTGATATTTCGCTGTCCAATTCCGACATCTTGATTCAAACATTTGACAGCAGATACGACATTATCGGCATTTAGTAATGGTTCTCCCATTCCCATAAATACGATGTGGCTGACTCTACGCCCGAAATCTTGCTGTACTGTCAAGACTTGATCGACGATTTCGTGTACTTCTAAATTGCGCTTGAAACCGCCTTTACCGGTAGCGCAAAAGTCGCAGCCCATCGCGCAGCCTACTTGGGCTGAGACGCAAACAGTCAGGCGTTTTTCGGTGGGAATGCCGACGGTTTCAATGATTTGACCGTCTGCTAATTTTAAGAGATACTTGATGGTGGAGTCTGGTGCGACCGATCGATAGTGAATAGTCGATCGCCCGATCGGAATATCGGCAACAGTCTCGCGCCATTGTTTCGAGAATACAGAAATATCAGACAGCGATCGCGCGCCTCTTTCATAAATCCACTGGTACAACTGCTTTCCACGATAAGCAGGTTGCCCATGTTGCTGCACCCACTCCGTTAACTCAGCCAAACTCGCCCCCAACAAGGGTGGAATTTTACTAGACTCAACAGCCAAACGATCAGTCTGGTCAGACTGATTCGCACCCTTGGAATTACCAGAAGAGTACACCTGAGAAACGGAAGTAGGAGACATAGGTCATCAAAAAATTTAAAGCTAGTCTCTATCTTAAAACTTCTCGACCAAAGCTGCCGTATATCTGTGGCGAAGACAGAAGGCGGAATCTCGATCGCCTTGAATTCTCCTTCAGAAGTATGACTGATCGTCTTTCTGATTAGCGTTAAATAACTGCAAACTTTTTTTAAACTGTAGCTAAGCGCGATCGAATTTCAGTATCTGTGTACTGCGGTGTCCAACCAGTCGTAGTGGTAAAATAGCGCACAGCTTTAACTTTTCGGGCTGCTGTCAAATAAAACCAGTGTTCCGTATTCGCCGGTACGTTGATAAATTCTTCGGGCTGTACTGTTACTTCCACTTGACTACCGTCTGGACGCACAAAACCGAAAATGCCCTCTCCTGCTACGATATAGCGCACTTCATCGTCAGCGTGAATGTGACACTTATCGAATTTGGACAGCAGAGTGTCGAGGTTGGGAATGTCTGGGTGCAGTACAATTAAGTCGCGGGATTGATAGCCTGCGGTTTTTTTGAGTTGTTGAAAGTAGCGATCGAGGGCTTGCAGGACTTGTTCTTTTTGATTGTCGTCGATCGCATCGAGAGCCAGCAATTCCCGAATTTCTGGGTTGTCTCCCACGGGCCAAATGTTGAGCTGAATGTTTAAGGGAGCAAGTTCGCGGGTAATATCGCTCAGTTGAGTGTAGGTTCTACCATCTTCGAGTCGCAGGATAGCCATTTTTGCAAGTTCCTATTTTTGATTGACAGACACAGCGAAAGATGCTTGCCGATCGCCTTTGTATCAGAAGTACAATTTTAACTTGAATTTGAACAGGCTTTCCGGCCTGTTCCACAAGAGTTCAATGATTTGAACAGGCTTTCCGGCCTGTTCCACAAGAGTTCAATGATTTGAACAGGCTTTCCTTGAACAGGCTTTCCGGCCTGTTCCACAACAGTTCAATATTTGTCACAATAGGATGGATAAGTCAGGGGCCAGCTAGCAGTCGCAGCGATCGGCGAACCACTGATATTTTAGATGTAACTTTTGCAACAACTATGCCAACTTATACTGGAATTTCTAGCGAAGCTTTTCAGCATCCGCTCGATCGCCAAGCCGAAGCAGCATTACGCAGCGTACCTGGATTTGACTTAATTGCCAGCAAATTTGTAGAATTTGTCTACGAACGGCCACAATTTATTTACCTAATGGGAAATAGCATTCAAGTTGGGCCACGCCAATATGCCAGCATCTATCACATTTTTCGGGAATGCGTGCAGGCTTTAGATGTTTCTCCAGAACCCGGTTTGTTCGTCTCTCAAAATCCCTCAGTCAACAGCTATGCCCTGGGGAAAAACCAGCCTTATGTAGTATTAAATACTGGTCTTTTAGACTTATTGGATGAGGCAGAAATTAGAGTAGTCCTGGCTCACGAGTTGGGACATATTAAATGCGGTCATCCAACTTTGAATCAAATGGCAATGTGGGCAATGAACCTTGCTTCAACGATTGGGGAGATGACTTTTGGCTTGGGAAATATGGTCGGCAGTGGTTTAATTTACGCTTTTTACGAGTGGCGGCGCAAGGCTGAATTATCCGCAGATCGGGCTGCTTTGTTAGTGACAGATGATTTGAATAGTGTGATGACCACGATGATGAAACTGGCGGGAGTTAGCAGTAAATATGCTAGTGAATGTAGTTTGCCAGAATTTATTCGCCAGTCTGATAATTATCAAGAGCTCGATCGCGACAACCTCAACCAAGTGTATAAATTTTTACTTTATAACGGCGGTCAAGGCGCGATGCTGAGTCACCCGTTTCCGGTGGAACGTCTGCGGTATTTGCGAGACTGGGCAAGTTCCGAGGAATATCGCCAAATCAAGCTGGGGAACTACAAACGGGCAGTATCTGAGGGTGCTGTTGATGTGAAATCCCAAGCGGCTAATAGCGAAACCGATGCTTTGCGCCGTCAGATTGAGGAGTTGCAACGGGAGATCGATCGGCAAAAATCACGCTGAATGGTTGTTTCAATGGGTAGGGGCGGTGCCAAGAGTGCCCGCCCTCCCCGTCCACGATTTTGTCAGTGTTTCAGAGATTGGGGCAGCCACTCTTTGCGGCCCCTACAAGAGAATGAAACAGCCCTGGGGCAATCCCGTGGTTGCCCTCTGACTCGCAACTCGTCTCCAATCTAAAAACTGTCATCTTTTGTCTGAAATCTGTTTCTGAGGAGGTGTAGTTTAAATGAAGATAAGCTTATAACTCACCCGGACTAGGTAACAAATGATTATTGATAAAGCCATGAATAATAACCAACCAACTTCTAATTTTTTCGGTAATGTCGGCAAAGTTGCGATCGCGCTAACCCTACTAGCCGCCGGTATGGCATTTACCAATCCTGCTAGAGACAAATACCTAACTTATGCTTCTGGCAAACTGCAAAATGAGCTAGAAAGCACTGTGTGCAAGGATTCTAGCGTCCCTCAAGCTTTGAGCGGCGTTGCAGAGACTTTGATCGGCAGTTGCAAGAATTTGGTGACTTCGCAGCGGAGTACGATCGAACAATTACTCGACAATACAACCCAGCGTCAGAATTTAGGTGTTGTCAGCATTTACACCACTGAATTAGGCAAAAAAAGCTATCAAACCGTTGGAGTTTTTGGCAACTTTGTTACCCTACCGCCTGCTGCGAAAGATGCTCAAAATTAGGATTCAATTAAGTCTAATTATTAAAACCGGGTTTTGGAGAAAGCCCGGTTTTTCATTGGAATAGTTCATAAATTATTGGGATTTGCGATCGATTCCAAAATGTGCTGGTAAGCATTGATGGTTTGTTGGGCGATCGCATCCCAGTTATAATACTTTTTGGCATATGCTTTGCCATTCAATCCCCGCCGTTGGCGCTCATCTGGATCGAGAAGTGCTGATTTGATCAAAGATGCGATCGCATCTACTTCCAAAGGCCCCACCCAACCAGCTTCTGCTTCCCGTATGTCTTCTGCAATATGTATGCGATCGGAAATAGCGACAGGCACACCAGCAGCCATCGCTTCTGCTACAGCAATCCCAAAGTTTTCGTAATAAGAAGGCAATACAAATAAGTCGGCATTTGTCAATATTTCATTTTTTAAATCACCGCTCACAAAGCCAGTTATTGTTGTATATCTTGCTAAAATAGAATTACGAATTTGTACTTTAATTTGTGTTTCATAATCAGCATCTTGGGGATTTGAACCAGCTAAAATAAAGCTAAATTTTATTCCCGATTCTAAAATACTTTCCAATGCTGGAATGAGCAAATCAAGTCCTTTTTTAGGTTCAATCCGCGACATAAATAAGATGATTGGTACTTGAGATTCTCGCAATTTTTTAGGAGACAAACCTGCTGTCACCCCCAATGGAATCACCAAATCCCGTGGCACAGGCATCTTGCCTGTGCAGTCCAAATCCCGTGGCACAGGCATCTTGCCTGTGCAGTCCAAATCCTGTGGCACAGGCATCTTGCGCATCTTGCCTGTGCAGTCCAAATCCTGTGGCACAGGCATCTTGCCTGTGCAGTCCAAATCCCGTGGCACAGGCATCTTACCTGTGCAGTCCAAACCAAATCTTTCAGATATTTTAGCCTCTTCTTTACTTGTGAAATGAATTGCGGCTGCACCTGCTAAATTAGGGCGTTCTAAAAGTGTACCATAAATCTGTTTTAACAGCTTTTTTTTCTGTAAATCAGCCGGATCGAGCATACCGCAGGGACGGATAATATAGGGCAAATTGTGCCCTCTGGCAATAGTAGCAGCGAGGGTAGTTACTGGCGAGAAAAGAGCGTGAATGTGAGCGAGATCAAATTGCCGCACATTTTCATTTAACCACTGCAATAATGAGAGTGAAAATTTATATCTGCGCCAGGGAGAACAGCGGAAATAAATAATCTGATAGCCGTTTTGTTTTATGGGTTGATTGAGGGGAACATCTAAGGGGATTTGACCGATATCTCCGTTAGAATTTGTAGTGATAATCGTGACATCAATGTTTTTGGCCGCGAGGGCGGCTGAAAGTCCGAGTACCATTTGACTCGGCCCGCCGTAGACGAGGGAAATTGAGGGGATAATTTGGAGAATTCGCATGATTAGCACTTGGTGTTAGCTGAGGTAGCTGGTTGTGTTATCATAGAAAGAATTGCAAAATTTGCACGTTATACTAATTTAGGCGATCGGAGGCACGTTATGCTGATTGGATTCAGCGTTGGCAATTACAAGTCTTTTAAAGAAACTGTCACTTTTAGCATGGTAGCTTCATCAATTACGGAAGAAGAAAAAGAGCTTGACGCAAATAATGTCTTTGAAATTAATCATAAATTAAACTTGCTTAAAAGTGCTGCTATTTATGGAGCAAATTCTAGTGGCAAAAGCAATCTGATTGCTGCTATTAACTTTATGAAATGGTTTGTCCTCAACTCATCTAAAGAAACGCAAGTTTCAGACGCGATCGATATTGAAGCATTCAGGCTAAGTACCGAGACAGAAAAAGAGCCGTCTTTCTTTGAAATCGTTTTTCTACTTGAAGGCAAAACTTTTAGGTACGGTTTTGAGGTGAACGCGCGGGAAGTTGTTTCTGAGTGGCTATTTCAAGCTGATGACAGTGAAGAAAAAATGCTTTTTGAACGGGATTTTGATAAGTGTATATTAGGTGATTTCCCAGAGGGACAAGGCATTAGCGATAAAACCAGAAGTAATGCTTTATTTCTTTCTGTAGTCGCACAATTTAATGGTCAAATTTCAGGCAAAATATTGCTGTGGTTCAGTAAAACTTTGCAATTGATATCAGGATTACAAGATAGGCAATACCGCAAGGAAACTTTAGAGTCTTTTGAGGACGATCGCCACGGCCGTGATATTATTGAATTCATCAAAAAATTAGACTTGGGTATTGCTGATATCGAAATCATAAATCAACCTGCATTTGTTATTGCCAATAATACTGTAGTATACGGTAGTTCCTACGGTAGTTTATACCCTATTTCTGCTGGAATCAAACCAGCGGTAAAAACAGTTCACCGGAAATATGATGCTGACGGTAAGCAAACTTCTCTAGAACTATTCGATATCGAAAAGCATGAATCTGAGGGAACAAACAAACTATTTGCATTAGCAGGCATTCTCCTGGATACTTTAAGAACAGGAAAAATTTTATTAATTGATGAACTTGATGCCAGACTTCATCCGTTGATTACTCGCGAATTAATCTACTTATTCAATTCTAACGTGACTAATCCGCACAACGCACAGCTTATATTCACGACACACGACACAAACTTGCTCAGCAGCAAGACTTTTCGCAGGGATCAAATATGGTTTACCGAAAAGGACAAGCAGGGCGCTACTGATTTGTATTCTTTGGTAGAGTATAAAGTCGGAAAAAATGCCTCATTTGAAGACGATTATATTATCGGCAAGTATGGCGCTATCCCTTTTATTGGTAATTTCAAAGAACTAATAGGTTAACTTGATGAGTAAAAAAAGTTCGTCTCGAAGCAAGATTGATTACTACAATCGAAAAGATAAAACTAGAAAATGGTTTTTAATCGTGTGTGAAGGCGAGAAAACTGAACCCAACTATTTTAGAAGTTTCCCGGTAGACACAAAGGTAATTAATCTGCATATCAAAGGAGAAGGGAAAAACACGAAGAGTTTAGTAGAAAAAGCTATTGAGTTAAAAAATAAGGATGAATACGATGAAAACGATCGATTTTGGTGTGTATTCGATCGCGATAGAAACCCTCAAAATCCTAACGACTCGCAAAATTTTAATTCAGCCATAACTCTTGCAAGAAATAACGGCATTGACGTAGCTTATTCAAATGATGCTTTTGAATTGTGGTATTTGTTGCATTTCCATTTTTATAATACGGGAATGTCTCGCCAGGGTTATCAAAATATGCTAACTAAGTTATTGGGATACGAGTATAAGAAAAACAGCGAGACGATTTATGAGGAACTGAAAAGCAGACAGCAGAATGCGATTAAACACGCAAAACGGCTTTTACAGGAATATGATGTCTCTAATCCTGAAACTGATAATCCTTCAACAACAGTACATTTGTTAGTAGAAGAACTTAACAGCTTTATTCCTAAATCTTAAGCCAATAACTCTTTATAAAATGCCAGCAATTGTTCAGCTAAAGCTTGATTTGTATAATTATTCATAACTCGATTGTAACCCCGATCGCCCAAATCTGCCACTAACTCCCGCCGCTTCATCAATTCATCCAAACATCCTCGCAATTTCTCGGCATTTCCTTCGGGAAATATCAGCCCCGCATCGCCGATGACATGGGGAATTTCCCCACAGTCAGAACCGATAACTGGAATTTTACAAGCCATCGCTTCAATTAAAACGTGACCAAATTGTTCTTTCCAACCAACAGTAGTTAAAGTTTTGAATTTATAACTTGTTTGCGAGGGCAATACCAAACAATCCATCAAGTTGATGTATGGGGGAACCTCTTCGTGGGAAACGCTTTCTACCCAGATTATTCTGTCGCTGATGCCCCATTCAAGAGATTTTTCGGCAATTTGCGATCGCAATCTTCCTTGCCCTACTAACAGCCATTTCCAAGGGAGTTCTTTTAACCCAGCCAAGGCTTCAGCTAAAGTTAGTAGTCCTTTTTCTTCGACAAATCGCCCCACATATCCTACCACAAAATCTGTCGCTTCAATGCCAAATCTGCGCGACAAATCAGCATCTTTAGAAGTAGGATAAAACAAGGTTTCATCTACTCCCAGTTGTGGCATGACTTTCAGGGTATTTTGATATCCATGCTGGCGTAATATGTTAGATCCATCTCGGTTTCCTGCAATGATTCCGTCGGTGTGTTGAAGATTACAATTTTCTAAGACAGAAACAGGCCATCTCAATTGATAAGGCAGATTCCACCAGGTGAAAAATATATTTTTTGCTTTGAGTTTTAGGAGGTTATTTAAAAATATTAACTGAGTATAAGCTAAGGATTTTGAGCCTTGTTCTACTTGGACAATCTGCGGTTGAAATTCCTGCAAAAGTTTAATGATATCTGTGCCAAATGTTAGTAATCCTTGATTATTTTGACTAAAATTAGAAATTGGTACTACTTTAAATGAGCCTTGTTGATAAAATTGCGTTTCTATAATTTTATTTTGTACGCCTCCAGGTTTCCAACGCTGCGGCACTACAATTGTTACTTCAATACCAGGTTCTAGGTTTGCTAAAATCTTGAATTTCGCCCGATTTATGTCTACAATGTAGGTGTGGCTGACAACGAGGATTCTCATCTATTGGAAATGGGGAATGGGCTTGAATGCGGCCCTTCGACTACGCTCAGGAACCGCGAAGCGAGGAATTGGGAATTGGAAATAAAAATTATTTAGGGTTAATGTTGTCTTGATTGGTGTAAATTTGTCCTTCATTCCACAGGGATTTAATTGTTGTATTTATAGCACTTATAAACCCAAGGATATAAAAAGCAAATCTAGTGATGATCTTAATGGGCGATCGCGTTTTATAGCAAGGTGGATTCCCCAAAACGTGGCAGTCAAAGAGTTTGGTGAAAAATCGCAGGCATTCAAAAGCGGTTAAATTTTGCAATCCCATCAGGAAGTGGTTGTGATAAAATGTGACTTGATATTCGATCGATCGCGTGCTGATGTCGTGACACCCGCCACTCTCTTCCCCCAAATGAACTAAACAGGCATTGGGATCGTACCAGATTTTCAAACCAGTCGATCGCAACTTCAAACAAAAATCCGACTCCTCCCGCACCGCACTCCCTGCAAACCGCTCATCGAAACTCAAACCGTGCTCAGTAAAAACCTGCTTGCGAAAAGACATATTGCAGCCTCTAGCTGAGAGCACTTGCTGTGGTTTGACTGTATGTACCAAATCGATAAAATACCAAGCAATGCCTGGATCCATCGCTTCTGGTGGCAAATAGTCGATCGCCAAATCGCCCCCAGAATCGCCCAACTTCATCCGATCAAATACCCTACCCGCCACACATCCCACATCCGGCTTGGCTAAATAGTTGCTAGCATGAGCCGCCAAAAAACCATTGGGTAACTCTACATCATCATCAATAAATAAAATAATATCCCCAACTGCGCGCCGCACTGCATAATTGCGAGCTCCCGGCAAATTCGCCCAATTTACCCGAAACCACTTAATTTTGCCAGCATTTGCCAATTGTTCTAAATAAGCTTGAGTTTCTGATTCATGGATACGAGTTTGATCGATTACCAATATTTCAAAATTTGGGTAATTTTGACCTATCAAACCAGCCAGTGTATCTCGCAGGGTTTGCTCGCGGTTGTAGGTTGGTATCACAACAGAAATCATCATTTTGAATCGAATTTATCAGATTGGGAATAGGTAATTGCGAATTGGGAATAGGTAATTGCGAATTGCGAATTACTAGCCGATGTACCTTACTCAGTTGAAAACCTCTATATCATTTACGGTTTTTTATGAATTATTAAACCGCAGAGGGCGCAGAGATCCCAGAGTCAGAGAAGAGAGAGATGAATAATTCCGATGGATGCCAACGGATTTGATATAAATCAGCAATGGGGAAAGTAAACTGGGAAGATGAATATAATTCCCCATGCCCAATTCCCCATTCCCCATTCCCAATTCCCTATTCCCAATTCCCAATGCCCAATGCCCAATGCCCAATGCCCATTAAAGAGTTTGGTATTTCTGAACTGCTAGAACTAAATTTTCAGTCCAAAGATTAGTCAATTCAGCGCTGGAAGCTTCTACCATAACTCGGATCAAAGGTTCAGTACCAGAAGCACGGACTAGAACCCGTCCCTGTTCTCCCATTGCAGTTTTAGCACGGGCAATTGCTCCTTGCAAAGCCTCGCATTCGTGCCATTTTAGGCGTTTTTCGCGATCGTCCACGCGGACATTTCGCAGCAATTGCGGGTAAGTTTCAAAACTTCCATCTACCAATTGTGCCAGAGATTCCCCAGACTCACGGACTAGCGAAGCCATATGCAAAGCAGTCAACAAGCCATCACCGCTAATACCATAATGAGGACACAGAATATGCCCTGATTGTTCGCCTCCCAACATGGAACCGGTGCGCTGCATTTCAGCATGAACGTGCTGATCTCCCACGGAAGTTCTAATTAGTTTGCCCCCCAATTCTTCCCAAGCTCTCTCGAAGCCGAGGTTAGCCATTACAGTAGAAATAATTAAATTATCTGGCAACTTCCCAGCGCGACGTAACTGCTTACCCCAAAGATAAAGAATGTAGTCGCCATCAATCGATCGACCTTTATTGTCAACACCCAAAACTCGATCGGCATCACCATCAAAAGCAAATCCCAAATCAGCATTGTGTTCCAAAACTGCGGCTTGCAAACTGTTAAGATGAGTAGAACCGCAATTGACATTAATGCGATCGCCATCAGGAGAGTTGTGCAAACAGATCACATCCGCCCCCATTTCCTCGAACACAGCCGGGCCCAAGCGCGCAGCCGCCCCCCAAGCCAAATCCAAAACTATCCGCATTCCGCGTAAATTCACCCCTTGCAGTGAACCCTCCAGGGAAGCGGCATAATCTTTAACCAACTCCGGGCGGTGGTAGTGATGTCCGCAAATAGTGCTACTAATCGGCACCTTGGTACCCCGAATTCCGGCTTCAATTTGCTCCTGCAACTGCTGGGACAGTTTGGAGCCGTTTGAGCCGAAAAACTTGATTCCGTTGTCTTCAGGGGGATTGTGGCTAGCGGAAATCATCACTCCGCCGACGGACTCGGAAACACTTGCCAGATAAGCAACGCAGGGAGTGGGGCACAATCCCAAATTCCAGACTTCTAAACCGGCGGCTGTCAAACCGGCTGACAATGCCATTGCTAGCATATCGCTGGAATTTCTGCTGTCTTGTCCCAGAATCACGGGCCCTTGCTTGGGGGAATTTTGGCGTAAAACTTGTCCAGCCCAGAAGCCAATTTGCATAGCTAGCGGTGCATTCAGCAATTCCCCGACTTTTCCGCGAATGCCGTCTGTGCCAAATAATTTGCTATTTGGCAGGGAAAGATTATTTCCCACCAGAAAGATATCGCGTTTGACTGGCTGTACTGAGTTAGCAGCCTGAAATTCGCTACCGCGATGGCGCGAAGGTGTCTGAACCATATTCACTCCTTTAGGAATATTCACACTCACACTTTGCAGTTTATGGTACAACTGAAAGTCTTTTTTTTCAGCATCAGGTCGATTTATTTCTGGGATGCCTCCAGTCACCTGACATTTAACCCTGACCAAAGTTTGATTATTCGTTGAATATACGCCATTGCATCAACTTTTCAGGGTATTGTGACGATTTTTAGTCTATAAATTTTAGTTATGGGGGCAGGTGTTAGGGGAACGAGTATAAAAGCTTAAGGCTGTATTGCCATATACTTTCTGACGACAAATTTCTAAGCCGACTATCGGTTGAGCCGATCGCTCACGACTATGTTCGATCGCGATTTCGCCATTGGGTGCTAACATTTCTTGGCTGGCGATCGCATTCAAAACAGGTTCATACAAGTCGCTAGCGTAGGGTGGATCGAAATAAATGCGATCGAACTGCTGTGTCGATAATGAAGCTAATTTCGCGATCGCACTTCCCCGCAATATCTGAAATTCTTGAGACGAATCTGCCACTTGTTCCCAATTTTGTTGGATAATTGCACAAGCTTTCGCCGACTGTTCAATGCCCGTCACACTCGCAGCTTGACGACACAAAGCTTCTGCACCCATCGATCCACTACCAGTACAAATGTCAAGCCATCTACAATGTGCGATCGTCCCTTGCCAAATGTTAAATAAAGCTTCTCTAACTCGCGAAGGTGTGGGGCGAGTTTCGAGTCCCGGTAGCGTTTTTATTTGGCGATTTCCACAGATTCTTAAACTCATTTAATTAGAAGAAGTTCGGCAACGGATTATGTAACGGATGTAACGGATGCCACCGTCAGTAATGTAGGGACACGGCATTGCCGTCTCCTCATTTCGGGCTACCCCAAAATAATCATGTAGGGACTAAGGCCAAGCCCATTGGTGTCAACTTAAGGTTCATTCCACAGTCCGACAGGGGTTTAAACCCCTGTCTCAAAGCGCAAGTCCTCTCAAAG
>REAP01000116.1 GCA_004294385.1 Oscillatoriales cyanobacterium
TTCCACAATAAAATCCACTCTTTGTGGAACAGGCATCTTGTGTCAGTAACAGGCTGTCCGGCCTGTTCCACAATAAAATCCACTCTTTGTGGAACAGGCCGGACAGCCTGTTCATAAAAGCGTTTTTTTGTCAACTTTTGCTGACAATCAAATTTTTCATGCTTGCTTTTTGAAAAAATGGGTAAAATAGTAGTGAAAGATACAGAAAAAAAATAAATCATCAGAACTCAGCCATGTTCAATACCATATTGACCCAGCAGCGACAAGTCCTCGGAACCTTTTCTAGCCGTGAAGACGCAGGAGAAGCCCTTGATTGTCTGGTGTTTGCAGGCTTTCCGCTAGCTCAGGTGTTCTTGCTGGGGCAAGGCTCTCAGGAACGGCAAAATTCTTTAAATCTTCCCTCGGAGTCGTTTGGGGCGATCGCAGGCACTGCAACAGGGCTAAAAAAAGGAATGTTTCTGGGCAATTTGCTTGGGGGTGCGACTGGGCTGATGTTGGGAGTGGGACTCCTAGCGCTTCCTGGTGTGGGTCAAGTATTGGTGTCTGGGGCGATCGGCTTTACGCTGTTGAGTGGCGGAATTTGCACGGCTGCGGGCGGATTAATGGGGGCTTTGATTGGATTGGGGCTGACTTCAGAGCAAGCGAAAGCTTATCAGCAGCAGATTTCTCAGGGTAGCGTTTTACTAATCGTAGAAGGAAGTGGCCAAGAGGTCGATCGGGCTAAATACTTGCTGGCGAAGTCGGCGGTATGAAAAAGTCTTTGTTTAGCGATTAGTAAAATTTTAAATGGAGGATTTATTATGACTTCACAACTTAAACAAGCTATCGATATTGCTCAGTCACTTTCATTAGCAGAACAACTTGAACTACTTAAAACACTATCCGATATTATCCAACGCACCCATTCTCTGGAAACTCAAGCTACGACAACAGAGGAAGATACAGATTTTTCAGCAGCAAGTTTTCGCCAATCTTGGCAACAAGCCATGACAGAACAAACCTTACCCATTTCTCAACTGTGGGAGGGAATTGATACAGATGCTTGAGTCTTTTCGTTTTAATCCCACGAGCAAGCTCGGTTAAGGTAAACTATGTCAATACCGAAAATAGGAACCAGAAAAATATATTATATAGCAATCCTAAATCAGTTGTGTAGTTGTTGTAGGGGCTCTTGGCCCCGTGGTTGCCCCGCTTATGCTGGGGTAGGCACTCTTGGCACTACCCCTACAAATCCTCATGAATGATTTAGGATTGCTATAGCAGGGAGTATCTATCGGCTATGCTGAAGAGAGAAAACTAATATTGCTCTAATAACAAATAACAAATAACAAATAACAAATAACTAATAACATGAGCGAATTATCAACCCGTCCAGCCCTAATCACCAAAGTCATCCCCGACAGCATCGCCGCCGAAATCGGATTTGATGCCGGTGACTCAATCATCGCCATCAACGGCCAAAAACCCCGCGATTTAATCGACTATCAATTCCTATGCGCCGATGAATTTCTCGAACTAGAAGTATCAGATGCTAAAGGAAAAACCCACAAGTTAGAAATTGAAAAAGAGTATGACGAAGATTTAGGTTTAGAATTTGAAACAGCTCTTTTTGATGGACTAATTCAGTGCAACAATCGCTGTCCTTTTTGCTTCATTGACCAACAGCCTCCGGGAAAGCGCGAAACTCTCTATCTTAAGGATGATGACTACCGCCTGAGTTTTCTTTACGGTAGCTATCTAACTCTTACAAATCTGAGTCAAAAAGAGTGGGATAGAATCGAACAAATGCGGCTTTCGCCTCTCTATGTTTCCGTGCACGCTACAGAACCGGAAGTGCGAATTCGGTTGCTGAAAAATCTCCGCGCTGGCAAGATTTTAGAACAAATCAAATGGTTCAAAGAACGTCGCTTGCAAATTCACGCTCAAGTTGTTGTTTGTCCAGAAATTAATGATGGTGAACATTTAGAACGTACTTTGTTAGATTTGGCAAAGTTTCATACGGGAAATATTCCGGCTGTAGCATCGGTGGCTGTAGTGCCGGTTGGTTTAACTCGCTTTCGTCCAGCCGAAGATGAACTAATCGCGGTAACACCGGAAAAAGCGCGGGAAGTAATTGAGCAAGTGCAGAAAATTCAAGTATTATTAAGTGGTCAACCGGAAGGAGAAAAGAAACGGAAAAAAAAGAATTCAAAATCGCGCTGTATTTGGCTGGCTGATGAATGGTTTTTAATTGCAGGTTTGGATTTGCCGATCGCATCTGACTACCAAGATTACCCCCAAATTGGGAACGGTGTCGGTTCAATCCGCCAATTTATCCAACAGTTTGAAACGGCTTTCGCTAAACTCCAACCGCAGCCAGTTAACCCAGCGCGAAAATTTATTTGGGTGGTGGGAAATGCTGTGGAAAAAGCTTTTGAGCCGATCGCGCATCAACTCAATCAAATACCCGGTTTAGAACTTAAGATGGTAGCATTGTCCAGTCGCTATTGGGGACAAAACATTACTGTCACTGGTTTACTGACCGGGCAAGACTTGCTCGAAGCTTTGCAGGGACTAGACCTGGGAGATGGCATCTTACTGCCCTCAGTGATGCTAAAACAAGGAGAACCGCGTTTTTTGGACGACATGACCCTGTTTGAACTCGCTAGCCTCCTGAAAACGGAGATTTTCCCCGTTAGTGGAGTTGAGGAACTAATTTCAAAGGCGATCGGTCTGGTGAATGCTGAGGTGCGATCGTGATTTTTCACTCAAGAATTCAATTCAAAAGTCATGAAAGAGAGTTATTCTAAGCTTGGAGTTCTGAGTTTAAACGAGAAATCAGAGACCTCTCTCTTGCTTTAAAATTGTCTCTGGAATTGCACAATAATTTAAAATTTATGCGTATTTTTCGTCAAATCGTGGTAGTGGGAGTAGGTACTGCAATTACTTTCGGCAATCTGGGACAGAGTGCTTCCGCACAGCCACCAGTTCCATCCGAGAAAATTCAGCGCGAAGCATTTCCGATTCCCAGTAACTCCAAAACCATTCCGGTGCCGACGAACCCAACACCAGTCCCCCGGAATACGCCCAGTGAGAGCTTTCCTCCTGTGACTCCCAAGGGCATTTTAGAGACTCAGCCTCCGAGAACCCTGGAACCAAACCCAAATCCACTGTTATTCCCCACTCAACCAGATGATGTCAGAATCGAGCAAACTGAGGCAATTACCTTACAACAGGCGGTAGACCTGGCGCGGCGCAACAGCCCAATTCTGCAAATTGCCGACCTACAATTGAAACAAAGTCGATCGGCCTTGCGAGAACAACAAGCAGCCTTATATCCCGACCTCAATTTTACACTCGACGCGACCCGCCAACAAAGCGCCGGCGGAGAACTCGGAGTGCGCGCCCAGCAGCGAAACCTCGACTTTTTGGAATCTCAAAACCGACGACCCGCCACCTCTGTTAACCCCCAAAATTTCGGTAGCAACAGTGTCAACGGCAGTTTGCAGTTGAGCTACGACGTCGATTTGTTCGGACGCCGGACGGCGACCATTCGTGCGGCCAAGGAACAGTTACGCTTGCGAGAACTGGAAGTGGAACGCCAAGCCGAGGAACTCCGTTTTGATGTGACGGATACTTACTACAACCTTCAAGATGCAGACGGACAAGTGGCGATTCGCCAAGCTTCGGTGAGAAATGCTCAGCAAAGTTTGCGGGATGCGGAAGCTTTGGAACGGGCAGGAGTGGGCACTCGGTTTGCGGTGTTACAAGCCCAGGCAAATGTGGCTAATGAACAGCAGCAGTTGGCAAATGCCCGCCGCGACCAGCGAATCCGCCAGCGTCAGTTGTCTGAGCAGTTAAACATCAGTCAGTCATCAAATTTGACGGCGGGAGACCCGGTGGAACAAGCGGGCTCTTGGAGGCTGTCTTTGGAAGACAGTATTGTCCAGGCTTTTAAGAATCGCGCTGAGTTGGAACAGCAGTTGGTACAGAGGGATGTTAGCAAGCAGCAGCGCCGAGCTATTTTGGCTGGGCGTTTGCCTCAACTGAGTCTTTCGGGTAGTTACAATGTGCAAGGAGTAGACCCTGACGACCCTAATCCGTTTGCTAGTCGTGGCTGGGCGGACGGCTATGCGATTCGAGCAAATTTGAGTTGGAGTATCTTTGATGGGGGTGCGGCGAATGCTAGGGTGAAACAGCGGGATGCTGATATTGCGATCGCGGAAACTCGCTTTGGCCAAACCCGCAACCAAGTGCGCCGCGAAGTGGAACAGGCTTATTTTGGCTTGGAGTCGAGTTTTGAGAATATCGAAACTTCTGAGGCGGGGGTTTTGCAGTCGAGGGAAGCCTTGCGTTTGGCCAGACTGCGTTTTCAAGCTGGTGTGGGTACTCAGACGGATGTGATTCAGGCGGAAACGGATTTGACTAGGGCTGAGAGAAACCGACTTTTGGCAATTATTGGCTACAATCGATCGCTTTCGTCTCTCCAGCGGGCGGTGACTAATATTCCCGGTAACAATCTATCGAGAACTCCCTGAGATTGGGGCGATATTCGTTTGATTATTCGGGAAATTCGGGAAATTGGTGAAATTGGCGATCGGGCATTCAACGTCCGATCGCCAATTTCCGACACAATAGTTAATACTTTGTAATAGAGAACCAAGTCACTGCATTAAGGAATCGGTAATGGGCAATATCAAGTTTGTGAAGGAAAATCAGGAAGTCATCGCAGCAGACGGAGCCAATTTAAGGCTCAAAGCTCTAGAAAACCGCATCGACTTGTACACTTTTTCGGGAAAGATGATGAATTGCGGGGGCTACGGTCAATGTGGCACCTGCATTGTGGAAATTGTCGAGGGAACTGAAAATCTTTCGCCCCGCACTGACTTTGAGAACCGCAAGCTTAAGAAAAAGCCCGAAAATTATCGCTTGGCTTGTCAAACTTTGGTCAATGGCGCAGTGAGTGTCAAGACTAAACCTTAACGGGCATAGGGCATCGGCCAAAGAGGGCATGGGGCATGGGGGAGAGGGGGAGATGGGGAGATGGGGAGATGGGGAGATGGGGAGATGGGGAGATGGGGAGATGGCTACCAATTCCCAATTCTCAATTCCCAATTCCCAATTCCCAATTCCCGATGCCCGATGCCCAATTCCCGATGCCCAATGCCCAATGCCCCCTCAAATTCTCTGCCTTCCACCTTTGAGTGATATCCTAGTAGTGTATATTTTCATATTTTGAGATAGAGGCGCGCGTCTTCATGGAAGTTAATCAGCTAGGATTTGTGGCAACCATTCTGTTTGTTTTGGTTCCCAGTGTTTTTCTAATCATTCTGTACATTCAAACAGCTAGTCGCGAAGGCAGAAAAGATTAGTAATTTCTGCTATTTTTGTCTGGCTTTGTGTATTGAAAAAAAAGCGCCAATAGCTTGTTACTTTGGCGCTTTTTTGTTGAATGTCGATCGTGCCGATTTTGGATTCGTTGGTGGGAAAAATCCAAAATCTAAAATCTAAAATTGTTGTAGTTTAGCCGATCGTCCGGGCTAACAATACGGGACAATTGGCATAGACTCGCACGTAGTCTGACAGAGAATTTCCCAGGAGTCGATCGAGATCCACAAAGGACTTGGCAACACTAGGACGGCGATCGGGTGAACCAATCACTAACAAATCCGCATTCAATTCGTCTGTCAGCCGACAAATTGTTTCCCCTGGCTTCCCTGTAGCACTCACGCAGCGGTAGCTAACTCCCAGTTGTTTCGCGGATGCGATGGCGGGCGCTAGTACGGGGTCTTTTTCAGCACTTGCTGTCAAATCTTCTGTAGATTTCCCAGTCAAATCCTTGGTGACGTGTACTAAAATTATCTGTCCGCCACTAACATCTTTGACTAAAGATAGGGCTAGATCTAATGATTGTTTGGCGGATTCAGATTTGTCGATCGCCACCATAACACGCTTAATTTTTTTGACATAAATATCATCTTTTACTAACAGCATCGGCCGGGATGTTAGCTGAAAAACGTACTGACTGACCGAATTTTCCAGAATTGATTGCAGTCTACCAAATCCCCGCGAACCCATGATTACTAAGTCAGATTGTTCTTCTTCTGCAACTTGACAAACAGTAGTTTTCGGGTCTCCCTGTTTGAGACGGGGATTAACTTTGCTGGGATCTATTTTTAAAGATTGGACGGCTTGTGCTAGAATCTTGCCTCCTTCTTCCAACTTGTCTGCCATCCCATCGGATGTGACTTGGGGTGGCACGACGTGCAAGACGGTGACAGAGGTTTGTTGCAAGGAAGGGATGTCCATCAACATATTAAACATCTCTTCGCACAGACCCCGACCAGCCACGGCTACTAAAATTTTTTCTATCATGGTTTGCTTGTGTGGAAGAAAGTTGAGTTTTTGGGTGTGACGTTAAACTAGGGGATTGATACTCTAGTTGGTTACTATTGTTAAGCATAAGCCTGAACTTTGTCTTATGATTTATAGAAATGTAGCGTTTTAGGACGATTTGTAAAGTGTTAGAAAACGATCGAACTCAACCGAAACTCCCAGCGGCGGGTACTATTCAAAGCCTGTCTGGGATCGATTCTGGAGGCTGGTTTGAATATTTAGTGCGAGTATACCCTCACCATACTGACTACAGCGGTGCAGTTTGGCACGGTACTTATGTTTCGTGGATGGAGGAAGCCCGTGTGGAAAGTTTGCGATCGATCGGCATTGAGTATGCTGATTGGGTGGCCCAGGGCTGGGAATTGCCCGTGGTGGAACTTTCCCTGCGCTACCACCGCGCCCCCAAGATGGGACAATCTGTGGCTGTCAAAACTCGGATGACAGCTAGTGAGGGTGTGCGGCTGGTTTGGGACTATGAAATGCGATCGGCTAATGGTGAGGAGTTATATGCGACAGCCCAGGTAACTTTGGTGGCGGTAGATGGTGAGAAGGGCAAAATCATTCGCCAATTGCCACCGATGCTGAAAGATGCTTTTGCAAAGCTTGCTATTAAATCTTAGGAAAGAAGTTCGGCAACGGATTTTGTAACGGATTTAACGGATATTGGCAGCGGATTTTGTAAAGGATTTAGCGGATAGAAGAAAGTTAGGTAACGGATATAACGAAGAATACAAATGTCTAAAAACTTGGAGTTTCGGGAAAAAGATATTGATAAAAAATGGGAGGAGTTGGAGGCTAATGGTTTAATTGCAGCTTTGGAATCTGAACCTAAAAGCAGTAGTATCTTGGCAAACCAGGATGATTTAGGATCAACTGATAATCGAGGTGATTTTTGGGCGATTGTTTCACTTTTGGCGGCGCTGTTGGCTGTGTCTTTCGCAGCAATTTTCATTAGATTTAGCGAACGAGAAATTAGTCCAAATGCTACAGTCTTCAACCGTTTGTGGATTGCAACTGTGGTGTTTGCAGTATGGAATGGTGTTGCTGCTGCGCGTCGCCGAATGTCTGAGGATGTACCGTTCGTGCGATCGAACTACACTGTCCGCGATGTGATGCTATTAACAGCCGTAGGTATAGTTTCTTCGGCTTCCTTGGGCTTCTGGGCTTGGTCGCTAACTCAGACGAATGTTGCTAATTCTACTGTACTGCGAAACCTAACTCCTTTGTTCACAACTCTGGGGGGTTGGCTACTTTTGGGTCGCCGTTTTGACAACAGGTTTTTATTGGGAATGACGGTGGCTTTGGTGGGTGCAGTTGCGATCGGAATTGATGATTTACAAACTGCGGGAGACAATCTGGCTGGTGATATAGCTGCTCTTTTATCGGCGATGTTTTATGCAGGAAATCTGTTGATAGCAGAATACTTGCGAACCAAGTTTCCGGCGACAACCATATTGATGTGGCGCTGTTTTATTGGGAGTCTGTTGATTTTGCCTCTAGTGTTGCTTGCAGGCGATCGCATTTTCCCCTATTCTTGGCAAGGGTGGCTGGCTGTAATTGCTCTAGCTGTGATTTGCCAAGCTTTCGGCCAAGGACTTTTGATTCACAGTCTGGGCAGCTTATCGTCGGGTTTTGTGGCTCTTTTTCTGCTGTTGGAACCAGTGATTACTGCTATTTTGGCTTGGATGCTCTTTGCGGAAAGTTTGAGTCTGTTCAATTGGTTAGCTTTTGCTGTAGTTTTGGCTGGGATATATTTAGCAAAATCTAGCGGTAATACTTCTGCTCACTGAGCGTAGTCGAAGTGTCTATATACACCTAGCGACTGATGTTTAATAAAGTAAAAAGGAAAAATTAGTCAGATGATTGCAACTTCAATTGGCATGAATTCCGGGCATTACGACTTTGATTTACTACCTGAATACTTGAAAGTATTGCAGACTAAGTTGCGGATTGCTGTGGTATTTGGCGGAAATTGCGATCGGGAAGGTTCTGTGATTTACAAAACACACAATCCTCGCTCTTGGAAAAGTTACGAAATCGTAGCCATAGAAATTGCTAAAGCATTGACTGAGATAGGGTTTGAGCAGGTCTTTGTGATGCCTGATGATATGACTTTGCCCGGAAAACTCAAGGCAGAAAATATTCATTTAGTATGGATGAATACGGGTGGTGTTCAGGGCTATAATCCAGTTTGTCACACTCCTGCTTTGTTAGAAATGTTGGGAATGCCTTATATCGGACACAATCCTTTAAACAGTTCAATCTTAGATAATAAACACGCTTTTAAACGGGAACTACAATCAGTAGGGATACAAACGGCTCCGTTTATGATTTGGCATCCTTCTCAAGGAATTTTTAAACCAAATTTACACGACCGTTTTGCCATTGCTTTTGGTGAATATCAAGGGCCTTTTATCGTCAAGCCAGTATCGGGACGTGCTTCGCTACACGTTCATTTTGTGGAAACGATGGATGGTTTATCTGAAGCAGTTTCACAGATTCATTTAGCAACTCGGAATACTGCTTTGATTGAAAAGTATCTGCCGGGACGAGAGTTCTGTGTAGCGGTTTGTGGCTATGTTACTTATGCTCAAGGGTGTTTTGATAAAAATCCCAAACCCTTTGCTTTTTCGACGATTGAGCGGGTGCTGGATGCTGATGAATTGATCTTCACTTCTATGGACAAAAAGGCGATTACTGCCGATCGCGGAAAGTTGCTCGGCACCGACGAACCGGGGCTAAAACAGGAGTTAATTGAGTTGGCCCAGAAAATCTATTGGGAGTTTAGTTTGAATAGTTTGGTGCGGATCGATGTCAGGAGTGATGCGGATGGGCAACTTTATGTTTTGGAGGCTAACCCGAAACCGGATCTGAAACGCCCTGCGGAAAATGTGACTAGCTTGGTGGCTCTGGGTTTGGCGGAATATGGGATGAGCTATAATGATTTGATTTTTAGCTTGATAGGCGATCGGCTAGATTATTTACTAACACAGAATATAGGGATTATTCCTCATATTGTGGAGTTGCTGCATTGATTACATTTTTTAAACTGCTTTAAAGTTGCAGCCTGATTTATCGTTTAACCCGGAGGAAAGAGCGAGGAAATTGGCAAAATCTTCGGGTTTAGTGAAGGAGTAGTCGCACAATGTGAGCATTTGAAAGCCTGCGATTAACTAGATTTGACATAACTGCGGTTTTGTAAAGAAATATAAATTGTGGATATGAAGTTAAATCGGAGCCCAAGTTGTGATATTCTTGATGCCAGTAGGGATTTTAAGATCTCAATTTTTGATAAAAAAGCATTACAAGACTTAGGCGTACTCGATGGTGTTACAAAGGCTTGAGATTCTTCGTTTCACTCAGAATGACATAATTACAGCACTTTTCAGGTATGTAGGTACTAGATCTTGTAGGGACACGGCAGTGCCCAAAGCGTGTCAACTTAACGTTAAACCCAGTCAGAGACTGCTGTTTGACTATTAAATTTAGATCCCCCCTAGCCCCCCTTAAGAAGGGGGGGACAGGAGTCTTTTCAAAGTCCCCCTTCTTAAGGGGGATTTAGGGGGATCTAGACTTTGCCTAAAAGCTACATTTATATGGCTTTCAGGCTTAAGTTGACACCTATGGGCAGTGCCGTGTCCCTACGGGGATATTGAATGTACCTCATAATAGCGGGAACCGCTATAATTATCTTGAAGTGCAAAGTTCTGCTTAGAAAAAATTAATTCATGTCAATTAGATAAAACCAATGCAAGCATTACTTTTATTAATAGGATTTGGGGGCGGGGTATTAGTCTGCTGGCTAATTTTGAACAAACGCAATTCTCGCAACTTGGCGCGGATCGATAAATCGCAGCAGGCTACATCGCATATGGCGTCAGAGTTGGGTGTGAAAAATTCGGAACTGCGCCAAAAAATTCAGGAAGAAAATCAGCTTAATTTTCAAATATCTGAGCTAGAGAGTCGCTTAGCAGAGGTAAATCAAGAACAATATTTGTTGAAGACTAAAGGCTCGGAATTGGCAGAAATGTTGGAATTGATGTCTGAAGATCGATCGCAACTTGACAATCTCGTTTTAGACTTGCAATCTCAATTAGAAAATGCTCAGAAATCTCAGTCATTGTTGGTCAAGTCTCAGTCAGAATTGGCAGAAACTAAATATCAATTGGAATTGGCAGAACAAGATCGATCGCACATCAATGCTCAAATACGCGAAACTCAAGCAGAGTCGGAAGCATTTAACCAGGAACTTAGTTTACTTAATTCTAAACTATTGGAATCTGAAAGTCAATTAGAAGCTGCCGATCAAGAAAGATTTCAGTTACAATACCAAATTGCGGAAATTAAAATAAAGTGCGATCGGGCTATTCAAGAAAAAGAACAAAGTTTGTTTCAGCAGTCTAATTTCCAAACTCAATTAGATCTGTTAGAAAAAGAGAAGTCGCAATTTATAGATCAGTTATCTGAAGTACAAACCCAGCTTGAAAATTCCAATGTCGAGCGAAAAATTTTACATTCTCAATTGGCAAGTGCTACCGAAAGACAAACAGAAATTCAACCTCAATTATTACAACTGGAAAGACAGTTAGAGTCCCTGATTGAGGAACGGGAGGTTTTAAATTGTCAAGTATTAGAATTAGAACCTAAATTAGCAAGTGCAACCCAAGAACAATCGCAACTAAATTCTCAATTGTCCGAATCGCAGGTTCAGTTGGAATCAGAGAGTCAAGAACGAGTACAACTCAAATTGGAACTCTCTCAAACGCAATCTCATTTAGAATCAGCGAATCAGCAGATAATGCGGTTAAACACTCATATTGTGGAGTTGCAAAATCAGTCGAATGTGATTGTTCAAGAACGAGAACAGTTGTTATTACAATTCTCTGAGTTGAATGCTACAATCAATAGTAATGAGGAACATAAATCGGAACTTCAATCTCGGTGTTCGCAACTACAAGCAGATTTGGACAATGCCGATCAAAGTCGATCGCACTTAAACGCACAACTCACAGAAATTCAAGCTGAATTAGACACAGCCAAACAGCATCAAACCCAACTCACATCGCAAGTTGCGGAATTAGAGGATCAGTTAGAAACTGTATCACAAAGCCGATCGCAACTACAAACAGATTTGGAAAATGCCACTCAAGGGCGATCGCACTTAAGCACACAACTCACAGAAATTCAAGCTGAATT
>REAP01000117.1 GCA_004294385.1 Oscillatoriales cyanobacterium
GTGGGCATCTTGCCTGCCATTAACTGCTTTTTTAGGAACAGGCAAGATGCCTGTTCCACAAGGAGTTAATTTGATTGTGGGGTGGGCATCTTGCCTGCCCATTAAAGCTTTAGTCCAAAGGTTTAATCTCAGATTCCTGATATTTTTCAAGAAGCCCACTATCCATCATCAATTTCGGCCAAAGTAACAAGAAAAATCCCATCCAAGCTAATAAAGGTATCGCCACTAAAACTGTAATCCAAACAGTTTTCAATAACAACCAACTACCGCTAATCAGGCTAGTACCAGTTAACAGAATCGACCAAGGCTGACACCACCAAGGTTTGTAGTTCCAAGGACTAATAGGTTTTTGTTCGGAAATAGATTTCATGTTTTTAGTAATTTTTCATATATAATAACAGAGTTAGCTCCATTCACCTAATTTAAGCGTTCATTACCTGTTCTGCTGTCAGCGTCAATTCTGGAAAAGTCCGAGACACAATTTGTTCACTGCCCTTAAATGCAGTTGTTTGATAATTACCGTCTGCATCCAAAAGGTGGACAAATATAGTTGGATTTTTTGGCTTCCCGATGAATTTTGAGCTAGCAATTCCCAAATAATCGACAACCCAATATTCGGAAATTCCCAGACGCTGATACTCATCCAGTTTATGAATGTAATCGACATTCCAATTCATTGATGTCACCTCTACCGCTAACTGAATTGGTTCGCGCACAGCGGCATAAGCAGAACGATCAGAATACCACAAATCGCGATCGATTATGCTGACATCGGGTCTCCGCCCTTGTTCTACTCCAGCTTGAGTTACAGTTCTGATAGCTGTTTGGTTTGTCATTACATAATTTAAGCTCAGATTCTTTATTTGAGTGTAAAAAGAGTCACGGATGTAGTCAGCAACATCCATATGATTTCTGGTTGAAATTATTTCAACAATTTCTCCATTTACCAGTTCATAGAGTCCATCTTCTGGACATTCTACAAGGAATTGATCAAAGGTGATTTTTGCAATCATAAGATTTATGCTTATTTTGCAGTAATACTATTAGTCTATCCTAGCATAGTGAGGAATTAATTTGTTTTTTTCGATTGCAGGTATACTATTTTTTAATCAAAAATCAAAAATCGATTGACGCATCCCAACCGCCAAGATGATTAGGACACTTCGACTCCGCTCAGTGAACGTATAGGCTTGGCGATCGCGATAAATGGTAGAATACGATCGCATAGCAGTTACAGTTTCACACGTCGATAATTTGCTAAGCTAGAAGGTAGCAAACCTCAAAATCAAGCCACTCCAAGGTCAATCGCGAATCATGAGACTAGACGAAGCCGTAGAATTTGCCGAAAATCCAGAACCGCGTTGTCCCTGCGTCCTCCTGTTGGACACCTCCGGTTCGATGCAAGGTGCTCCCATAGATGCCTTGAATGAAGGGCTGCAAACTTTTAGGGATGATTTGATTAAAGACGAATTGGCGAAAAAGCGAGTCGAAGTGGCGATTATTTCCTTTGACAATCATATCAGAGTTGTGCAGGATTTTGTGACTGCTGACCAGTTCGAGACTCCGTTACTGAAAGCCCAGGGACAAACTCATATGGGTGGAGGTATTCAGCAAGCATTGGATTTGATTGCCGCCCGTAAATCTGAATATCGCAATAACGGGATTACTTATTATCGCCCGTGGGTATTCATGATTACTGATGGGGAACCCCAAGGCGAATCGGATGATGTTGTGGAAATAGCATCACAGCGGATTAAAGAGGAAGAAACTAACAAGCGTGTTGCTTTTTTTGCTGTGGGTGTCGAAGGTGCTAATATTGCCCGTCTCGCACAGATTGTGGAGCGCACTCCTGTAAAATTGAGAGGGTTGGACTTTAGAGAGATGTTTATTTGGCTGTCAGCTAGTATGCAGCGGGTTTCTCACTCGAAAATTGATGAACAAGTGGCACTTCCGCCTCCGGGATGGGGAACGGTTTAGTTATTAGTCATTAGTCAGCAGTCATTAGTCATTAGCAATAAACTCTCCTAAAGTGACTCTAAAGCAATGAATGCAGACTAATAACTAATAACTAACAACTAATAACTAATGACTAATAACTAATGACTAATGACTAATGACTCTGGACTATTGACTAATTGGCAAGTTGTAGCGGCTTCGGTGATGGGGACAAGTCACTCGAAGCGATCGCAACCTTGTCAAGATGCCCATTGCTGGCGACTGTTGCCGAATGGTGTTTTGGTGGCGGCAGTTGCCGATGGTGCGGGCTCGGCAACACTGGCAGAAGTAGGCGCTAAAATTGCTGTGGAAGCAGTGGTGGAAACGATTTGCCAGCAACAAGAGATGTTGCCTGAAGATGATGCTCAATGGCAGGTATTCTTGACAGCAGCACTCCAATTCGCACGGGCGGCTGTGGAGGCGGAAGCAGCTACGCGGGGAGTGCCGGCTAGGGATTTAGCTTGTACCTTAATTACGGTGGTGGCGACGCCAGAATTAATCGCAGTTGCTCAAATCGGTGATGGTGCGGCGGTGGCGGGTGATCATCAAGAATGTGCGATCGCCCTGACAGTACCTCCTTGTGGTGAATATATCAATGAAACCATTTTTTTGATTTCGCCCAATGCCATAGAAACTGCCCAGTTTCATGTGCGACGGGAAAAAATGGCGCACTTAGCCGTGTTTTCTGACGGGCTGCAAATGCTAGCCCTGAAAATCCCGGAAGGCACACCCCACGGCCCATTTTTCTCGCCGTTGTTTCGATTTTCTGCTCAAGTTCAAGATGAGTCGGATGCACAACAGCAGTTGGAGTCTTTTTTGCGATCGCCCCGTGTGTGCGATCGGACCGATGATGACTTAACATTATTGTTGGCAAGTTGTTTGAGTTCGGAAGTAGCAGAAAATTGAGAGTAGACGTCTTGCAAAAATGAGTCTGTATCTGTACCAGTTTGGGTTCATCTATGGAAAAAATAACCGATTCTGACTTTTGCAAGAAGTCTCATCTGTTCAATTAAGCACTTATATAATAAAATCGAGGTTTGACATACTCACCGTCTATCAGGAACAGTGATTCTTGACGCTTCACTGGGTGATGCTACCGAAGTAGTCTTACTCTCCCTCTGCGTCCGTTTAGAGTCTCCCAATCCCCTAGGGCGACTTAGTTTATTCTAGCAGAAAGCCGTCTTAAAGGCAATGTGCTGAGCGAATCGTCGCCCTAAGCGTAGTCGAAGGGTCGAAGTAATGGGGCTTGAATCCCAGTTTCTTGGTCAACAATCATACTCCAGTTTAAACAGTAGGTCGTCACTTGCAAGCACAAGAGATTAAGGATCAACTAAAATCCCTAATTAGCGAAGCATATCCAATAGATCCGAGTTTGGCGAGAAGGTTGGATGAAATCTATCGCTGGGTAAAAGACGTGAAGCCCGGTTCGCTAACTGCCAAAAAATTTGTGATGGCTTTTTTGCTACAGCTTGTCGGTGATTCTGAAGTTTGGTTGGCTGTCAAATCTCTACCTTCGGAAGCAGAACAACAAGCTGCGTTTGAGTTAATGAATTCTGCGGAAAGATATTGGTATAGCTATCTGTTTCCTAAATGGCTGGGTGAAACCGATCGCAAACTATATATCTGGAAAAAAAAATTAATGGCTGGCGATTTTTATCCTGCTGATGAGCAGATTTTGCAATCGCTGATCACTCAGATTCAGCAGCGAGAAGATACTTCATTTATACAGCGTTATATAGCGGATCTGTCAATGGCAACGGATTCGATAGTTAGCAGCCGGGAACATCAGCCTTTATGTATACAAATCACGAGTATTTCTGATGAATTTTCTCAGCACAAATATGAAAATTGGCAAAAAACTCTTCAGGAATGGGGGATTGACAGAGGATTATTTTTAAGTTATGATCCTAGTATTGAAAGTTCGGTAGATCGATTGGTTAACATGGCATTATACAATAGCGATCATTTGCAGGCTGGCAGATACTTGAAGTTTTCATAAAATTGAGATTTAAACAGTTGAAATTAGGCGGTTGAAACTAGGCGGTTGAAACTAGGCGGTTGAAACCGCTACTACACAAACGAAGTCCACCTCCGTGGACTAAGATTAAGAGATAGAGTATGGCTTTACCCTTCTGAAGCCGTCAGTAGTTCGATCGCCCGATCGCAGTAGCAAGATTTTGGGTTATTGGGATGTCTTTAATTACTGAAACGATTAATTTTCTCGCATTTACCTTTTTAGTTCTCACGTTCTTGCCTTTTTTCCACTCTCCCACATAACTAAAGCTCTTCCCAATTCCCAATTCCCAATTCCCAATTCCCAATTCCCAATTCCCAATTCCCAATTCCCCATTCCCAATTCCTTCTTCGATAAAACCATAAAACTCCTTCAAAATTAACATCATGACAGCACAAGGCACAACCACTGTTGAAAAAAATTTACAAAAAGTTTTGGGAAAATTGGAATCCGCACGAAAAATGCAGGATGACTGGATGAAAAACGGGCTAAATTTTGTGGATTTGTATGTGGATAATACTGGTGGAGATTGGTTGTCGAAGTGGGGGGAAACTGAAACAGATTTAGAAGTTGATAAAGTTAGAGGTGTCAGTGTTGAGAGTGTGAAAGTTGCGATCGAGTTTCCTGACTTCCAGAATACTCAATTGCTGGAAATAGCATTAAATTATCGTTCTCATACTGATGATTTTTCCGATCGCCTTTCGGAGTCACCAACTTGGCAAGATATCAAGTATCAACGCCAAGCACTGTTGGGTGCTATGATTTTTGGTGCTGTGGTGACTGACTATCTTTACCGCGAGTATCCCAACCTGGATCGAAATGCAATCTCCACTTTAAAATCGCGTTTAGCAGACAATAAACAACTTTCGGAATTTGCACTTGCTTTGAATTTGAAGGAACTCAAATTGTGTGGGACGAATGGGAAAAAGATGGAGAAGAAAGAGTACAATAAATTTTTGTCTGAGACTTTTCTTGCGGTGTTTGGGGCGATTTACTTGGAGTGCGATCGGGATTTTGAGCGTGCGGGTACATGGCTGATTCAGCGGTTTATTGAAAAAGCAATTGGTGAGAATATTGGTGTAACAGAGTTGTCCAAAAAATCGCCCAAAACTGCTGTTAAACGGCGGGGAATCCTGGGTGGGGATGTTTTGGATGCGATCGCGATCGACTATCTGTACAACCGCTTTCCTGAACGAAGTGCAGCTCAGCTAACTCATTGGAAAAATATTTTAGTGAGTCAAGATATTTTCCCGAAAGAATTCAAGGCAAAATTAGGCAGTCAGTATCTGGAATTGGAGAGCAATTTCTCGCGTACTCGTGACTGGCTGGTGGATAATTTCATCAAGACGGCAGTTGACGAATTGGTAGAGGAAACAGGAAATCAGTTAAACTAAAACTAGGAAGCCAATAAATTTGGAGAACAAGCAATGGTGACACAACTGCAATCTCCCGAAAAATCAAAAATTATCTACCCCGACGATAACGGTGAACCAATGTCAAATAATACCGAACAGTTTCGATTAATCGTTGAGATTAAAGAAAACTTAGAATTGGTGTTTGCCAATGATCCGAATGTTTTCATAGCGGGTGACTTGCTTTGGTATCCGGTTGAAGGAAATAATAAAATTTGTCAAGCGCCAGATGTGATGGTGGTTTTTGGTGTCCCAAAAGGATACCGAGGTTCTTACCAACAGTGGTTTGAAAATGATATTCCGCCGCAAGTTGCGTTTGAAATTTTGTCGCCGGGAAATCGTTCCACCCCGATGATTGAAAAATCAAAATTCTACGAATGTTACGGTGTGGAAGAATACTATTTGTACGATCCGGAAAAATTTAAACTGACAGGATGGTTGGGAATTGAGGGAAAATTTGAAGCGATCGAACAAATAAACGGCTGGGTAAGTCCGAGACTGGGAGTGCGCTTTCAAGTATCAGAAACGGGACTGGAAATGTTCGGGCCCAGTGGGGAACCGTTTGTGAGTTTTGTGGAACTGGCCCGACTGCGACAGGAAGCCCAAATGCGGGCGGATGAAGAACGGCTGCGGGCGGATGAAGCCCAAATGCGGGCGGATGAAGCCCAAATGCGGGCGGATGAAGAACAGCAACGCGCCCAACAAGCAGAAATGATGCTGGAACAAGAACGATCGCGATCGCAAGCTTTAGAATCCAGACTGCGAGAAATGGGTATCGATCCCGATCGACTTTAAGAGGAACGGCAGCCAAAATTGAGTTATGGTAGCAGCAAATCGAAATCTATATTCCAATCTAGTATTAACAAATTTGGAGAACAAGCAATGGTGACACAACCGCAATCTCCCGACAAATCAAAAATCATCTACCTCGACGATAACGGTGAACTAATGTCAAACAATACCGAACTGTTTCGATTAATTGTTGAGATTAAAGAAAACTTAGAATTAGTGTTCGCAAATGACCCGAATGTTTTCGTAGCGGGTGACTTGCTTTGGTATCCGGTAGAAGGAAATAATAAACTGTCTCAAGCGCCAGATATAATGGTAGTTTTTGGTATCCCAAAGGGATATCGAGGTTCCTATCAACAGTGGCTTGAAAATGATATTGCACCGCAAGTAGTGTTTGAAATTTGGTCAGAAGATTCGATCTGTTTATTGACAAATAGATTTCATTTTTTCAAGCGCTATGGTGTGGAAGAATACTATTTTTACAATCCACAAACCTTAGAACTGGGAGGATGGTTACGAATAGATGGAGAATTTGAGCTGATCGAACAAATGGACGGTTGGGTAAGTCCGAGACTGGGAGTGCGCTTTCAATTATCGGAAACTGAACTCGAAATGTTCGGGCCGAGTGGGGAACCGTTTGTGAGTTTTGTGGAACTGGCCCGACTGCGACAGGAAGCCCAGATGCGGGCGGATGAAGAACAGCAACGCGCCCAACAAGCGGAAATGTTGCTGGAACAAGAACGATCGCGATCGCAAGCTTTAGAATCGAAACTCCGAGAAATGGGCATCGATCCGAATCAATTGTGAATACAACTGCAAAATTGAACTATGGTGGAACAGGCATCTTGCCTGTTCTAAGTTTTTAAGGGCAGGCAGGATGCCCACCCCACAATACAAAAATTGAACTATTGTGGAACAGGCATCTTGCCTGTTAATCGACGTGAATTCTTCAATTCTTGAATCGAAAATCCAAAATCCAAAATCTAAAATCGACATAATCCATATAACAGAATTCTATGCAGTTGCAACGCCAATTTAGCGGACAACTGATTGCGATCGACACTAACACAGCGATCGCCAGTGGAGGTGAAGGTCGCATCTACCCGATCGCCCAAGACTCGTCCCTAGTAGCAAAAATCTACCACAGACCGACAGACGAAGACGGCGATAAACTCACAGTCATGTTCAGTATGCCGCCAGATGCGCCGATCGCCGCACCGGGACACGCTTCAATTGCTTGGCCGATGGATTTGCTGCATACTGTCGGCGGGCGAGAAAAAATCGTCGGTTTTGTGATGCCGCGCGTCACCAAGGTTTTGCCGATTCACACTTTCTATACCCCGAAAACCCGCCGCGAACAAAAACCGCTATTTAACTATCTTTACCTGCATCGCACCGCCCGAAATCTCGCATCCGCCGTCAACGCCCTGCATGGGCGCGGTTACGTGATTGGGGATGTGAATGAGTCAAATATCCTCGTCACCGACACAGCTTTAATCACCCTAGTAGATACGGATTCCTTTCAAGTACGCGATCCTTATACAGGTTACGTTTATCGGTGTCCCGTGGGGAAGCCGGAGTTTACGCCACCGGAATTGCAGGGACAAACTTTTCGCGATATTGACAGAGCCCCGGAACATGATTTGTTCGGCTTGGCGGTACTAATTTTTCAATTGCTGATGGAAGGTACGCACCCATTTTCGGGGGTTTATCTCGGTAGTGATGAACCGCCGCCTTTGGAAGCGAGAATTCGATCGGGCCATTTCCCCTCTGGTACTAAGCGGATTCCCTATCGCCCGATGCCTGCTGCGCCACCTTGGGAAATGCTGCATCCCCGACTGCGACAGATGTTTATCCGTTGTTTTGAGGATGGACATACCAGTCCGTCGGCGCGCCCGGATGCGAAAACTTGGGCCAGTGCGATTCGGGAAGCGGAAGATGCGTTGGTTACTTGCGGTAAAAATAATCAGCATAAATATGGTAATCATCTGAGTCGCTGTCCTTGGTGCGATCGGGCAAAACTCCTGAAAGGGCGCGATCCATTTCCTTCACGGGAAGCAGTTCGCAACGGATTGCACTTGCAGCCTGCGAAAACCAAGCGTAAAAAGCCTCAGCCTATACCTGTTGTACGGGAGACGGCTGTGCGTAGGCAACCGCAGTCTACGGGCTTACCAAGGCAACTTGGCCAATATCAGCCGCCGCTGTTGCCGATGCCGATGTCTTCTCGGACTCCGGCGACAACTGTACCTCTGGGCAAGTTTGAGCAGATTTTTCATGATGCGGCTTGGGGTGGTGTTTGGGGCGGTTTGTGTTTGGCGGCGGTGGCGGGGATTTTTTCGGCGATCGCTGAGGGTGGTGGGGCGATTTTGGGGGCGATTTTTGTGGGTTCGATTTGGGGGGCTTTTTTTGGGATGATCTGGGGTGTTTTGGCTGTGCCTCCGAATCAGGTTTTGCGGAAGTGGGCGGGAATTTTGATTGGGACTCTGTGGGGGGCTTTTTTGTTGGCTGCGATCGGGGGTGTGGTGTTTGGGGCGATTAGTGAGAATCCGGCGATCGGGCAGGCGATTTCGTCTGGGGCGGCGGTAGGTATTGTCTGGGGCTTGGTTTGGACGAGTTTTCAGCCTCCTCTGGTTGTGCCGATGGGGAGGGTTTGGGGCCGGCGGGGAGCGTTGTTGGGGGCTGTCTGGGGGGCGTTTTTGGGGACTTTGGCTGGTGTTTTTTTGGGTTCGGGGTTGGTGGTTTGGCAGCAATATAGTGGGACGATGACTCCGGCGAATCAGTTTGCGAATTTGTTGCTGGTGGTGGCGATCGTAGCGGCGGGGGTGGGTTCGCTTGGTGGTACGGTTTCTGGGATTTTCTTGGGTTTTTGTGGGTTTGCGCCGAAGTTGCCGGTGTCGTTTCAGCCTTCGGGGGTGAGTGGGGGGATTTTGGGGGGGATTTGGGGAAGTTTCTTGGGTGCGATCGGGGGTGCTGTGTTGGGTGCGGGTTTGTCGGTGGTGTTTCCGGCGATGAGTGTTGGGGTGGCGGGGGAGTTGGCGCCGGTGGCGGGTGCGATCGTGGGTTCGGGTTTGGGGGCAATTTGGGGGGTGATTTCGGGTATTGTGTGGGGGGCTTTGGGGAAATGGTGAGTCTTTTTGGGTGGGAATTCCGTGAGTGGGTAGGTGTTAAAATCGAGCTGTTAATTTTTGGGGCTATAATGTTTGTGCTACAAGGGTTTGAGGTACTTATCATTCAAACTTGATAAATCAAAAATTTTTGTGCCTTTATAGTCAAAATGTTTTCCTTTTCGATCGACTAAAACTGTTTTAATTTCAAGCTGCTTAGCCCCTTCAATATCGTCTTCGATTGAGTCACCAACCATTAAAACCTGTGATGGTTCTATATTTAAATCATCTAGAACAAATTTAAAAACTTTACAGCTAGGTTTGCAAAGACCAATTTCTTCACTAATATAGATTTTCTTAATATATTCCTCTAATTTTAATGTCTTGATTTTGTCCCTTTGCCCGTCTGAAGGTCCATTTGTAAGAATAGCGGTATTAATTTCTTTTTTTTCTAATTTTTTTAGCAAGGGAATCACATCATCAAATAATGTTATTCCGTGATTAGCCTCTTTCATGTAAATATCATTTAGTGCTGAAGAAAGCGCTAAATGATTTTCGCAATCGCCTTGTATAACATCAGCATAGCGACGCAACCTATACTCGTCCCTAGAAATAATTCCATTAACAAACTCTCGGAACAAGCTAGGCTCTATCAAGCTATAACTTTTCCAAAAATGATTAACATTTATTCCAGATGATTCAAGAACTCGATTAACAAGACCGATCGCTTTTTTTTTAGCTTTCTGATAATCACAAAGTGTATCATCTAGATCGAAAATGACATATTTTATCATAGCCAATTATTTCTCCCAAATTATACGAAATCCAACACCAACTGTTCCTAAGCGATACAGTTTTCCTCTTCTTCAACTACATTTCCAAAGATATTCTGCCGCAATTAACACAAATCCCTATCAGGGATTGAAACAATTTCTCACTTCAGATGACAATGACAATTCGGCTTTTCAATCAAAGACTCAACCAAAGCATTCAAAGCCACCGCCGCCAACAATCCACCGCCAAAAGTTCCAACAGTCGTAATATAAGGAACACCCGATCGCACTAACCGCCGTTTTGCCACAGGAGAATGACTAAAACCGATCGGCATACCAATCACCAAAGCCGGTTGCAACTGCCCACTCTCGATCGCCTCACAGACAGCCATCAACACAGAAGGCGCATATCCAATCACCAATATACATCCAGGTTCCAGTTTTAACAACCGTTGAAACCATGCCCTTTCCTGCCAAAATTCCTGTTCCGCTTCCGCAGCAGCATTGATGTGAGGGTCATCAATCAAAGTTTCAATACTTGTCCCCAAATGTGCTAATCTAGTGCGATCCAAAGCCGCAAAAACAGGCGACACATCAGCCACAACTTGACAACGATTTTTCAAAGCTTCCCGCGCCGATTTAATCGCCGTTTTGCTCAACTTCACAAACGGCAATAGCGAACAATCACCACAAGCTAAAATTAATTTTGATAGCAAGTCTACCTCAATTTCCGAGCGATCGCTCAAATCCGGCAACAAATGCTGCAAAGACTCCCCAAACGCCTCCGGGTGAGAATGCGCCACCGCATCCCAACTATCCCAAACTTGTTCCAACTGATCCAATCCCCCCTCAGTTTCCACCTGTAACAGCCTCATTTGCGCCAATGCTTCCCCTTGCACCGCTTGACACGAAAGATCGCGTCCCAGCAATCCTTCTAGCGCTAAAGCCGTTTGTCGGAGGCGAACTATCTGTTGCGTGACAGACAAATATTGTTGCTGGAGAGTAGTCATCAGCGCGTCTGGGGAAGCATCTGCGTCAGTTTCCAAGAGTTTGCGGATGTGAGAAAGCTGAAAGCCTTGCTGTTTCAGTGCGACAATTTTTTGCAGTTTCTGGACATCGCTGCGGGTGTAGAGTCTGTAGTTGGAGGTCGATCGCACGGCGGTCGAAAGCAGCCCCAATGTGTGATAGTGTCGCACCATCCGAGGGGTGACAGCACCTTGAACTGCTTCTGTAAGTTGTTTGATTGTTAGGTATTTTGGCATTTGATTTTGGGAATTTTGGATTGTATATTGGGCCATCGCATTCACCCGCAGTCCGCCGGGGATTGAAATCCCCGTCTCATAGCCAAAGTCGGTTAAAACCGACTGAAACATTAAATCCAATTCTCAACTCTCTTCAGTCCTCTTTGAGAGGACTTGCGCTATGAGACAGGGATTTCAATCCCTG
>REAP01000245.1 GCA_004294385.1 Oscillatoriales cyanobacterium
CTTAGACAGACCGACCTCTACTCGCTGGTGGTGACATCAACGGGCAAGTTGACTGATTGATCCAAGAATCCCCGTGCGTTCACGCCGGGGAGTGTCAAAATCTTATTTGTAGATGGTAGATAGCGACGCACCCTACTATCTGGGTACACTTGCATTTAACCGCATTTTCCCCCGATCGCCCCTCACCCCACCCGGAATTGTCTCAAATCAGTTAAAGTAAGAAAAATCAGCGCAAGTACCCTCACATTCGAGCGATAATGGCATCCTCTTCCTCTGTAGCAGTTCGCGAACTCCCCCTATTTCCCTTGCCGGAAGTGGTTCTATTTCCAGGTAGGCCTCTGCCGCTGCAAATCTTCGAGTTTCGCTATCGAATCATGATGAATACGATTCTGGAGGGCGATCGCCGTTTCGGTGTACTCATGTGGGACCCTGAGCAAAATAAAGTCTCCGCCGTCGGCTGCTGCGCCGAAGTAATTCACTGTCAGAGACTCCCGGACGATCGCCTGAAAATAATGACTTTGGGCCAGCAGCGCTTCCGAGTGCTCGACGCAGTGCGGGAAAAACCCTATTTAGTCGGTCTGGTAGAATGGATTGAAGACGAACCGCCGCAAAAAGACCTTAGATCTTTAAGCCGAGATGTCGAACAACTGCTTCGTGATGTAGTTCGCCTTTCGAGTAAATTGATGGATCAGGCGATCGACTTACCAGAAGACATTCCCAGTTTGCCCACAGAATTGTCCTATTGGGTCGCCAGCTACCTTTATGGCGCTGCGACAGAACAGCAAATTCTTTTAGAATTACAAGATACTGCTGCTAGATTGGAACGCGAAACAGAAATTTTAACTTCTACTCGCAATCACTTAGCCGCTCGGACTGTACTTAAAGATACACTCAAGTAGTTCCATTACTATAGGGCATGGGGCATGGGGCATGGGGCATCGGTAACTGAGAGTTAGTAGCCGTCTCTCTCCCACTATCCCCTTCTCCCCTCTTCCTTCCGCCATATCAAACTTGTCGGACGCAAAACTGTATAGCACCACTCAATATTGCCCCTTCCAAATTCGCTCCTTCCAAATTTGCACCGCACAAAAAGGCTCCACTAAGATTAGCGCCGCGCAAGTCAGCCTGTCTCAAATCAGCCCCTTGAAGATTAGCTTCGTATAAAAAAGCACTCCTCAAATTAGCCTTTTTCAAACTTGCTCCACGTAATTTGGCTTCAGTTAGATTGGCTTGTCTGAGATCTGCCCGATCCAAGCAAGAATCTATCAGGTTTGCTTCCATTAAATTTGCCCCTTGCAAGGATGCGTCGGTCAAATTTACCAAAAAACTGGGTCTAAAGCCCCTTCTTCAGTGGCCGGATTTAATTCGAGTGTAAAGATTCTTAAATCGGTAGATTTATACTCACAATTGATAATAGAATGATTCCATGATTGTACTAGAGTTAAAGTTAAAAGGCAGGCCGCAGCAGTACGGGGTCATCGACGAAATGATCCGCACAGCTCAGTTTGTCCGAAACAAAGCTCTCAGATATTGGATCGATAATCAAGGAGTTAAGCTACTTGACCTCTACAAGCAATGCGCCATAATGGCAAAAGAGTTTGAATGGGCAGGAAAACTTAACTCAATGGCGCGTCAAGCGAATTCAAGAAACACACTCGCTCTGTAGAGTACAAGACATCAGGCTGGAAGCTTTCTACCGATAAAAGGTGTCTGACTTTCACAGACGGCTTTGCCGCTGGAACATTTAAGTTACTTGGCAGTCGGGACTTGCATTTCTACTCACCCAAGGAAATCAAACGAGTTAGAGTAATTCGTCGTGCTGACGGTTACTACGCTCAGTTCTGTGTCAACGTGGAGCGGACAGAGGAATCCATCCCCACTGGTAAAGCGATTGGGATAGATGTGGGATTAAACCATTTCTATACCGATAGCAACGGTGAAACCATGACGAATCCTCGACATCTCCGTAAAACTGAAAAAGCTTTAAAACGGTTGCAGAAACGAGTTTCTCGCAAAAA
>REAP01000014.1 GCA_004294385.1 Oscillatoriales cyanobacterium
ATTTCTCGATCTATTATTTGGATAGCCAATCACAAAAATTTGTGTGCCGCTTTCTGCTTGTAGGGAATCGCCTAAAGTTACAACTCGATAAGTTTCTGTGCTGTTAAATGTTACGACTGCTAAATCCAGTTCCCGATCGGTTTTTTGTAATGGCATCACACGAGTTACTTGATGTTCTTTTCCCGTATAAGTGCGAATTTTATAGGTAACTTGACTATTTGGAACAACGTGTTTAGCTGTCAAAACCGTATAAGTCGAACCTTGTTTGGCAATAATAAATCCAGTCCCGCTACGACTATCTGTTCCATTAATCTGAACAGTGACTGATTCAGCTAATTTGGCAATTTCTTGGGGAGTTTTTGCGAAAACTGGTGCTGCTGCAAAGATGACTATTCCTGCTACCGTTACTGTTCCTGCTAGGATGCTGGTGAGGGAATCAAACCGCGAATAACTCCTATTCATAAATGATTGCTTACTGCGTAATTTTTTTTATACTCTTGAGTAGTATAGATGAAAATGAAATCATCGCAGATTAGAGGGAGTGTAGGTTTCTAAATAATTCTGATATTTAGTACATTTCGTACATTTTTCGCACGAGCGCGGCCCTCACTTATATTATTTAGATTGCAAGCTTATATAGCAATCCTAAATCATTCATGAGGATTTGTAGGGGTAGTGCCCCCGTGGTTACCCCTAGATGCTGGGGTAGGCACGGGGGCACTACCCCTACAACTGGTGCAGTAGAGATGTAAGAATAGAGTATTGTCGGCTTATTTGTATAATTCTTTACTAATAATCTAAGTGTTTGCCCTGAGTCGCAGCTAGATAGCCAACAAATTCTCAGGCATCTTCAATATCCATTAGTCACGCAGATGCAAGGGTGTGACTGGATTGTAACCCAACTAAATTATGAACTTTTCCGTGGCAACCAGCTAAAGGTGACTTTTTTGGGTCTAGTTGGGATGGAAAAAATCTACTAGATATGACTCGATCTGGCTTGACAAAATTTAGCAGGCATGAAATAATTTATACTTAATACAGCGAAAGCTGAACCTAAGTGGTATTTGTATCTACTTATTGTCAGAAACCCCTGACTCTGACGGGGCTTCAGGCGCAAGCTCGAAGCCTTGGTCTGCCGTTGAAAGTGCAATACAAAAGTACACGACATTGAGTCGCTGCAAGGCGGTAGCAGCACCAAATATTCAAGGGGATGTTCACCACCCGAACCGCTTCCCTCTCAGGTCTTTAAACCAGTTTTTTTTAGTTACGGAGTATTTTATGATCGAAATTAAATTCAACTCATCATTAGCCAAGTTATCGGCTATTACTCTCACTACTATTGCATTGCTCGGCGTGGCCGATCGAGCTCACGCTTTTAATGTGAGTGGTACGTCATCAGGTTCGTGGGAAATGCCCGTGGCACAAGATCGCAGCGGCTATGAGTGGCTTTCTAACGAGAACAGCGGTACAGATAACCGCCTGACTTGGGGTATTGGTGCACCGGGCAGCTTCAGTAACTACGTTCAGTATGACGGGGTTAACTTTAATAGCGGTTTGAATAGCCTGTTTAACCTTGGCAATTTGAGTTACCGTAATGGATCGACTTACAGTAACACTACCTTCGCTTCTGACAGCGGCAAACGAGATGCTGACATTCCCTTAAACATTGCAATGTCTTTGGTGTCCCCCTCGCCCATTACGCTCAGCTTTAACTTCTTGTTCAACATATTAACTACACCTAATGTAACTGGCGATCCAGTTCTTGATGGCGACAGGCTGCGTTTTTCAATGGCTGGTTCGACTAGCCAAACTTTGAACTACGGAGGTATCGATTACACGCTGCAACTTCTAGGCTTCTCTTCAGACGGCGGTAATACGGTTTTTAGCGAGTTCAATTCGCCAGAAGGGACTACCGCCACAGCATCTCTATACGGCAAAATTACTGGTGTTGAGCGACCTGCTGAACCTGTACCTGAGCCGATCACTCTTATGGGAAGTGCTTTAGGGTTACTTGGTCTTCGCTTGGCATCTGGTCGTCGCAGCAAAAATACCAAAGTGCGATCGCAAGCATAAGTTAATGAACTAGACAAGGTACGCGATCGGGTTTCTCGCCCATCGCCTCCTTGTCATCGGTAATTAGCAATTACTGGGACAAGCCTAAATCTAAACAGTGAATAAATTGGCTGCGATTCATATTCAGTTTTTGTGCTATTAATGTCGATGACACTTCAAGACATTATCTACCGTAGCTATTGCTCATTATACGATCGCACTTGTGGCCTAGAACCCAATAAATGATGAACGGCAATCATCAAGTCGCTGAGGATAAAACTGGGCTGATATTGTTGGAGTTGATGGTGACTGCGAATTCCACAGGTGACGGCAATTGTCGGTATTCCCAATGCTTGTCCTGCGATGATATCTGCTTCGGTATCTCCAATCATCCAAGCAGAACCCAAAGATGACTCAAATTCTTCGGCAACTTCAGCCAATAATTCGGTTTTTAAGGCTGCATAATTGTGATAAGCTGCATCGGGAATCTGAGTTCCGCAAATGCAGGTAAACAGTCTCGCTAAGCCGTAATTCTGCAAGATTTGAACTGCTTGATCTTTCGGTCGCAAAGTCACTAAGACCAATCTTACACCACGGGAATGAAGCAGCGCGATCGCCCATTGTACTCCCGGCTGGATTCGATCTAAGTGCAACAAGTCCGGCTGATTGACAATCCGACTCACGCATCCGAGAAAAATGTGAATTTCTTGTCCCGATAAGCCCGAACTTTTGGCAATTTCAATATCCGGTACGCGGTTTTGCTTCATTTGCCAAAACTGCTGTTTGCTGAGTATTTGCAGGTTGAGGTTGATGCCCCGCTCAAGATACACTGCTTGAGTGTCTGCTAATCCGTGTTGATAGGTGGCGTAGTAGCGATCGGACACATCGACGATGGGTCCGTCTAAATCGCAAAATATCGTCATCCGGGGAGACGTGTCAGCCTGTGAAGGTAGCTTAAACAGATGGTGTTCGGAATCCGGTGTGACAGCAGTTAACATAAAACCTTAAGTAAATCAAGAGTAGCAATACATTTCTTTACTTTAGCAAGAAATGTATAAGTTATAGTACAAAGTTTAAAGTTAGATCATTAAGAAAACCTATTAAAACTATGGCTCAGGGCGATCGATCGGGATAGAGAAGACATTAAACTTTAAACTTAAGTTTTTAGCCATTTGTCCTTGTATGCTCAAACATAGCGATTTTCCCAGGAACGTAGAGACCAATCGGGTTCAGGTGCTTTCGGAGGCATTACCTTACATTCAACAGTTTGCTGGCCGCACCATTGTCGTCAAATATGGCGGCGCAGCGATGAAAGATGGCCGTCTCAAGGAAAAGGTAATCCGAGACATTGTACTGCTATCCTGCGTGGGGATGCGTCCGGTTGTGGTTCACGGTGGTGGCCCGGAAATTAATATTTGGCTGGAAAAGTTGGGCATTGAGCCGCAATTTAAGGATGGTTTGAGAGTGACAGATGCGGCGACGATGGAAGTTGTGGAGATGGTTTTGGTGGGGAAAGTAAATAAGGAAATTGTTTCGTTAATCAATCAAGCTGGCGGTAAAGCAGTGGGATTGTGTGGCATGGATGGTAATCTAATTCAAGCTCGTCCAGATGGCCGGGAGGGGATTGGGTTTGTTGGCGAAGTTAGTGGTGTCAAAGTCAAGATTTTGGAGTCTTTGGTGAACAGCGGATATATTCCGGTGGTGTCGAGTGTGGCGGCCGATGAAAATGGTCAATCTTACAATATTAATGCTGACACGGTGGCTGGAGAGATTGCGGCTGCTTTGGGTGCAGAAAAGTTGATTTTGATGACTGATACTGCTGGAATTTTGGAGGATTATCACCAGCCAGACAGTCTGATTGTGAAGTTGGATATTCAAGAGGCTCGACAGTTAATTGAGTCTGGGATTGTTTCTGGGGGGATGATTCCAAAGGTTAATTGTTGTGTGCGAAGTTTGGCTCAGGGTGTGAAGGCTGCTCATATTATTGATGGTCGTTTGGAGCACGCTTTGCTGCAAGAGATATTCAGCGATTCGGGTATTGGCTCGATGATTGTTGCTTCGGGATATGGTGGGACGAAGTAAGATGTATTGAGGGGCGATCGCACTTTAGTAAAAAAAGGGCGATCGCATTTTCCGATTTTAACTGTAACAATCAAATTAAAATATATGTCTAGATTAAGACTGCGACCAAAAAATCAAGCTCTTAGCTTTGTCTTTGGTTTATTAATTTTTGTAATTTTCATTCCAGGATGTTGGGCTTTCAAAAATAAAATTTCTCCAACAACTCAGCCAGCAGATAACAAAGTAGCTGTGGGTGCAGATCTCAAAAACACTTCAAACTCTAACTCTTCTTTAGGTATTGGGCTGAGCGGTATTGCTGACTACTCAACACAATTACCCTTTTTAGATGGTTTCAAATCTTCTCGAAAATGGATAACTCAATGCGTCAGCACAGAACCAAACTGTAAAGGTGAATGGGATACAGAGGAATACAATCTTTTAAATCTTGATGAAAATGGGTGGGTAAAGTCTCTCCCATCTCCTGAAGATGCTCCTAAATATACTAGGGTCAGTACACTATTATTTAGGGAAATCCCCAATCGCTATCCTTCGGGGCAGTATATTGTGCTTTATGAGGGCGAGGGTGCGATCAAATATACATATGATGCGAAAAAAGATGACGCTGCGTCGAAACCCGGAAGAGATATCATCAATGTGGATGCCACACAAGGCGGAGGGATATTCATGACAATTACTGCTACAGATCCTCAGAAAACAGGGAACTATATCCGCAATATTAGAGTTGTTCAATCGCAAGATGAACAGCTTTATCAAAAAGGTGAAATTTTTAACCCGTTGTTTATCGAGAAAATTAAAAAATTTAAAGTTTTGCGTTTTATGGACTGGATGGGGACAAATGGTTCTGAACAAAAAGCCTGGTCAAATCGACCTAAACCCGATAATTTATCCTATGCTTACAGAGGAAATGTTCCCATAGAAGTTATGGTAACTTTAGCTAATAAAATTCAAGCAAAACCCTGGTTTAATATGCCGCATATGGCTGCGGATGAATACATGACTAACTTTGCTAAAATGGTCAAAGATAGTTTAGATCCAAAGCTGAAAGTTTATGTAGAATATTCTAATGAAGTTTGGAATTGGTCATTTCCACAATCCCATTATGCCTTGGAACAAGGTAAAGCGAAATGGGGAGATAAAGGGGACACTTTTATGCAGTGGCATGGAATGCGTAGTGCTCAAATGTGCGATATCTGGAAAGGCGTTTTTGGGGAGCAAAAGAATCGAGTTGTCTGTGTTTTGGGGACTCAAAGAGCGTGGAGAGATTTAGAAACTTCTGCCCTAGAGTGTTCCTATTGGGTAGCTGAGGGCAATAAACCTTGTTATCAACACGGCATTGATGCCCTAGCTGTAGCTGGATATTTTGGTGGAAACTTGGGCGCGAAGGAAAATGTCAGCACGGTAGAGTCTTGGTTGAAGGACGCAGATGGCGGGTTTGGGAAAGCTTTTAAGCAATTGAAAGAGGGCGGCTTACTGGGTGGTTTCAAAGATAGTTTGCCAGATGTGGAGAATGACGTTAGGTATTACTTAGATGTGGCTCAAAAAAAAGGTCTAAAGTTATTTGCTTACGAGGGGGGACAACATATTGTAGGTACGGAAGGAGTTGAGAATAACGAAAAATTGACGAATTTTTTTATGGAATTAAATAGGCGTCCAGAAATGTACGAGCTCTACACGCAGTTGCTGAATAGTTGGAAACAGGCTGGAGGTAGTATCTTCATGCACTTTGTGGACGTGGGTGGATTTAGTAAGTGGGGAAGTTGGGGGGCTTTGGAGTATGTGGAGCAAAAGGATTCGCCTAAGTATAATGCCTTGATGGATTTTATTGATAAGAATCCTTCAACAAATAACAAATAACTAATGACTAATAACAACTAATGACTTCTTCGAGGAATTTGGTGCAATCAAGAATCATTCGATCTGAGATCTTGCACCATTCGTGTGGAACCTGTAGGGGCGGGTTCGCCAACAGCCTCTCCGGTTGCAGATAGGTTAAATAAACCCGCCCCAACCCCACCAATAGCCCTTTATTAACATTGGTGCAAGATCTCAGTTCGATCGCACTCGATCGCACTATTCAGAATCTCCATCCAGATGAGAACCCTCGCTATTCCTTTGCCGCGACGAATCTCTAAGCGAAATCGCACTTCTTTGACTAGGTGACAATCGATCGCCCCCTCGACTCCTCCCAGAAATCGGTTTTCGAGTTAAAGTTTTCCAAGCAGCCTTAACCCCAGTCATCACACTACGAGTTGTAACTTGGACGTTTTGTGCTTGCTTTTTCGCGGTACCAAGAGTGCGATCGACTTGTTTGACAACATCTCCCGCACTTTGAACTCCTTCGCTGACATCATCGGTTAATTCGCTAATTTCCAGCCCCGTCAACCGAATCGCGTCCAAAGTGGGCGGAAGTTCGCGACAAAGAGTGTCAGCTAGTTTTTCCATGCTGCGCGCGGCCCGCGTTAATGCTTGTACTGCGGGTATCAGAGTCACTAAAACAGCAGTTAAACTAACTGCTACTAGCAAAATCGACATTCCTAGCCAAAATAGGGGATCGCTCACTTGAATCTCGGATTTGGGGTTTGAAAATTCATCTAATTCTACAGTCAATGCGCGAGGAATTATTGTGGGATGGACATCCCGTCAGTCCCAAACAGCAATAAGCGCGATCGGCTAGCGTCAGTTAGCGGAGGGAGGGCGCGATGGAGAAGTCAGTTCGGCTTCAGTTTCCGACAGGGTTTGGCGTTCCCGCTGAGTCGCTTCCAAACCGGCGGCGATCGCATCTTTAAGTCTAATCAAAGTTTCATCCCAATTTCGCATTGCCGATTCAGATAGTCGATCGGCTTGCAATTGTACGCTAGTCGATAAATCTTCGGCTAACTCCGGCAAAGCATCGGCCGATTTTTTCAATATCCGCCGCGTCTCCTTGCCCGTTCTGGGTGCCATCAGCAAGCCAGTCACAGCCCCGATCGCAGAACCAATCAGCAAGCCACCAATAAATAATCCTGAACGTTTAGTTGACATTTTTATAACTTATCTCCATACAGCAATTTTAGGCGCGTTTTGGCAATCTTAGCGACTTCCAGTTATCTTAAAGGTCGATCGCGCGATCGGCAAAGTCTCCGTCCCAAACCCAACAATCCCAAAAGTTGCTGAATTTGTTGCAGTTGCAATTCCAGTTCTAGATAATTCCGTTGCAGTTGGCGTGCGGCTTGCTGTCTTTTGGCAAGGAAATTTGGAGATTTGATCAAGACATTGCTAGTACAGCGATTAATTGCGATGATTCTGCTTTCAAAACGTTCGATTATCCGCTGCACTTGCCACACTTTCGCAGCTATGTAAAAGCAAACCAGAGATATTAATACATTGATAATCACAACACCAATCAGCATTTTTTACCTGTTTCTAACTAGCCTATTTGCCTTGCTGTGGCAATAAATTGTATAGATTGTGGAACAGGCATCTTGCCTGTTCCTAAAAATGAATGCAAAATCTCAGTTTTAAAAGCTTTAAGCTTGAGACATTGCAGGCAAACAAACTTTTGTACCGCCCAAACCACAATAGCCGTTAGGGTTTTTAGCAAGATACTGCTGGTGATAGGTTTCTGCGTAATAAAACTCAGGAGCCTCAATAATTTCAGTAGTAATTTTGCCGTAACCGGCTGGTGTCAGAGCTTGCTGGTAGGCATCTCGCGATGCTTCTGCTAGCTGCATTTGGCTGGGTGAATAGGTGTAAATCCCCGATCGATACTGAGTACCAGAATCATTGCCCTGACGCATTCCTTGAGTCGGATTATGACTTTCCCAAAAAACTTTGAGGAGTGTTTCGTAACTAATAATTTTAGGATCGAACACAACTAAAACCACTTCATTATGTCCTGTCATCCCACTGCAAACTTCGTTGTAATTAGGGTTGGGAGTGCTTCCTGCCGCATAGCCAACTGCGGTGGAAAAAACTCCTTTTTCCTGCCAAAATTTGCGTTCTGCTCCCCAAAAACAGCCCAGGCCAAACATGGCAGTCTCCATACCAGTTGGAAAAGGAGGTTTGAGCGGGTTGCCATTCACAAAGTGATTTGCCGATACCGACATCGACTCTGCTCTTCCCGGCAATGCGTCTTGGGCAGAGGGGAGGCTCGATTTTTTGCCAAATCCAAATAGCACCATAGGTTTGTAAGGCTAATCTTTGATAAACATCTTTAGCTTAACAAAAAAACAGGTTTAAAGCCTCGTTACTTCGACTTCGCTCAGCACATCGCCTTCGGGGACAGCTTGAATTTCTGATATTTGTCTTGTGGAAAATGCAGTCCAGCTATAAAACTTCCCGTCCCAAGTATGGTTGTAGGACTTCCGGCACTTTTATCGTCCCGTCTGGCTGCTGATAATTCTCCAAAATAGCCGCCATTGTGCGACCCACAGCTAAACCGGAACCGTTGAGCGCGTGCACGAATTGAGTACCTTTTTTACCCGCTTCTTTGAAGCGAATATTTGCCCGCCGTGCTTGAAAATCTGCGACATTGGAACAACTGGAAATCTCGCGGTATTTGCCCGCAGATGGCAGCCACACCTCTAAATCGTAGGTTTTTGCTGCGGCGAAACCTAAGTCTCCGGTACACAGTGCGATCGCGCGATAAGGCAATTTCAGCGCCTGCAAAACTCCTTCGGCATCTTGCACCAGTTTTTCGTGCTCTACCTCGGAGGTACTCGGATGCACAAGTTTCACCAATTCAACTTTGTTAAATTGGTGCAATCGAATCAATCCCCTGGTATCTTTGCCGTAACTACCAGCTTCCCGCCGAAAACAAGGAGTGAAAGAACAGTGATAAATTGGCAACTGTTCTGCTGTCAATATTTCACCTCGATACAGATTGACTACCGGAACTTCGGAAGTAGGAATTAGCCACAAATCGTCTTGGTCGCACTTAAAGCTTTCTTCGGCAAATTTTGGCAATTGACCTGTTGCTGTGAGAGATTCAGTATTGACCAAAAGTGGAGGAATCACTTCTACATAACCTGCTTTTGTATGGCGGTCGAGCATGAATTGAATAATTGCTCTTTCCAGCGCCGCACCTGCGCCAATCAATGTGACAAAGCGAGGTTGAGAGATTTTTACCGCGCGTTCAAAGTTGAGTATTCCTAATTTTTCCCCGATTTCCCAGTGGGGTAAAATACCGGAGTTTTGGGGAATGTATTCGTCTCCCCATTGTCGGATTTGGATGTTTTCATTTTCATTTTTGCCGATGGGAGTTGACTTGTCTGGCAAGTTTGGTAGCGGCAATAATAGGGCTTCTATTTGAGCTTTTAGGTCTTTTTCTTGTGCTTGTAATTCGTTCGATTCGGTGCCGACTGCGTTGCCTTCTGCTTGCAATTGGTGAACTTCGGGAGATTCGAGGGTTAAACCTGCTTTCCTTTTTTGCCCGATGAGTTTGGCAATTTCGTTGCTGCGGGCTTGTAGTTGCGATCGCTTTCCTTCCAATTCCCGCTGCTGTTTGTCTAGTTGCAGAATCGGCTCGATTTCATAGTTACCTCCGCGAAGGTTGAGGCTTTCCTGTACGGCTTGCGGGTTTTCTCGGATTAATTTGAGGTCTAGCACAGATTTATTCTAAATTTAAGATTTTAAACGATCGGGGGCAAAAAGATTGAATATAGAAGCTTTATTAATCATTTTCGTATTAAATCATAATTTATTCTGATTGAAAATAGGCGCTGGGTATCACCCATGATGGGTGACACCCCATAAAGTTGTGCTATACTGCAAGCATTAGTAGATGCACCCTGATAATTTTTCTACCCCAGCCAGCGATGGCTGGGTTTTTTGTGTCTGTGCATAAGGAAGAAGACCCTTCGACTACGCTCAGGGAAAAGATAGCAGTACCCTGAGCGTAGTCGAAGGGTCGAAGGGGAGAGGGAGAGAGAATTTGACAATTATTGATGTGGGATCGAAATATACAGTTGAAATGTACAACAGCGTAAAATAGTCCGATTGGCAGAAACCGGGTTTTTCACTTGACTTAAAGGCTATGATGCAATATTACGCAAAAAAACCCGGTTTCTTGGGTAATGTCTCCAGGAATATAATAGAAGATGCGATCGCCAAATTATCTATTCTGCTTCCTAGAAATATTCTCCAGCGAAGGTGGGATTCAATCCTACGTTAAAGACATCCTGAAAGCTTATCTGTCTGTTACCGCAGGGACAAACTCTCCGCCAACAGCAGAAGTTTTGCTATTGCGAGATTCTCCAGACTGCCAAAATCCCTTCGAGTCAAAAAATCTCAAGTTTTCTTACCTCAAAACTGATCCGGTGTGGTTTGGCCGTCTGAATTTTGCAGCTAAAATACTGATTAACTTAGTCCGAAAGCGACCTGAACGAGTTTTCTGCGGTCACATTAACCTCGCACCGCTGATTCAAACTTTGTGCGAACCTTTAGGCATTCCTTACACGATTTTAACTTATGGCAAGGAAGTTTGGGAAACACTGCCGCCTAAATATCAAATAGCGATGAGTCAAGCTGATAGTATTTGGACTATTAGCAGATATACGCGCGATTCCCTACGGGATAGCTTCGCCGCGCGTACTTGCTGCAATAATCACTTAAATCCGGCACAATTCCAGATAGTGCCTTGTATTGTAGATGAAAATATATTTACTATCGGCCCCAAATCTGAGAATTTATTGGCAAAATACAATCTGACTGGTGCTAAAATATTGATGACTGTTGCTAGATTGCGATCGACTGATATTTACAAAGGCGTCGATGTCACAATTAAAGCTTTGCCGGAAATAGCAAAAACCTTTCCGAATGTGAAATACTTAGTTATTGGCAGAGGAGACGATCAACCTAGATTAGCCAAACTCGCGACAGATTTGGGAGTTGCGGAAAGAGTCATATTTGCGGGTTTTGTACCGACAGCAAATTTAGCAGCACATTACCAACTTGCGGATGCTTATGTGATGCCTTCTCAGGAAGGGTTTGGGATAGTTTATTTGGAAGCGCTTGCTTGTGGATTACCGGTGCTTGCTGGAGACTCGGACGGATCGGCAGATCCGCTGCAAGATGGTAAACTGGGATGGAGAGTTTCTCACCGAGACTCCGAAGCAGTGGCGGTTGCTTGTATCGAAATGTTGAAGGGAGAGGATAGAAAGTGCGATCGCAACTTCTTGAGGGAACAGACCCTCGCAGTGTTTAGTTTTCAATCCCTTTGTCAATCTGTAGTAGAGATTTTTAACATACTTCCACCAGATTGAGTGCTGGCATAAATAGTGGTTTCGCGATGTACAATGGGAATGTTAGCTCCCACAGTCACCTAAAATTCTTAGTAGGATCTCACTATACTTACCGGCAAAGACACCCAAGGAGACAATCGTGAACCAAGGCACCCCAAAAATATCTTTCAAGCTACCCGCTATTAGCAATTGGCTGGTACTGCTAGGTATTGCATGGCTGTTGGCGTCACTGGGTTTGGGTTGGATAGTTAAATCGTTTTTTATTTTAGTGGGTTTTTTGCTGATAACACCTGTAATTGCAGTTTTCGCATTCCAGTGGTGGCTGAAACGCAATTTAGTTGAAGGTAAGTGTCCAGTCTGTCAATCGGAACTTACAGCTTTAAATCAAACTCAGCATCAATGTGCCAACTGCGGTGAACCTCTGAAGGTAGAACAGGGTCATTTTTACCGCTTGACTCCGCCCGGTACGATCGATGTTACCGCAGTTGAAGTATCATCGGTTCAACAGTTGGAAGATTAATCATTGGGAATTGGGCATAGGGAATGGGGCATGGGGCATAGGTTATTTGTTATTTGTTATTTGTTATTTGTTATTTGTTATTTGTTATTTGTTATTTGTTATTTGTTATTTGTTATTTGTTATTTGTTATTTGTTATTTGTTCCAATAACCAATTCTCCATGCCCGATGCGCGATGCCCGATGCCCAATTCCCCATTCCCAATTCCCTAAAATTACTTTTCCAGACGCACTGCGTACCATTGCAAAAACTTTCCAGGGCCGACATCTAATTCACAATAAGTATCAATTAAATACTTAGCTTGATCTTCCAGCGCAGAGAATTTTTGCACATCCCGTGGTAAATCTTCTGGTGTTGAAGCTAAAACTGATTTCAGCTTTTCTAACAGTTCTGCGACGGTCAAAAACTGCTCTGGCTGGTTTGTTTCCAATACTACAAATGTGTCTTCGTCATACAGTGACATAATTTTAGATGTTTAGATTAAGTATTTCTAAAGTTTCGTGCAATTAGCCGATCGAACTATACAGTCTTATTTAGGGCTCGAAGTCCCAAGAGCGATCGTGTTACAATTAAATACCCTCAAAATTCCTATCGGATTACCGTGATTAACTTAGTTGTTAACCGAGTTGTCAACAAATCCAACACAGCACTTCTGAGGAAGTTTGTCAAGTTCAAAATTTGTCAACTGTAAAATTGTCAAGAAATATCAGACCGATCCTGATCTAATTATAACGGACACTGTACATTCCCATGACTACATCTGCCACTTCAGCACCCGCGACGCGCAAGCCGTCTAAATCAGAAGGCCTCAAAGAACGCAGCAACTATTTGCGAGAACCCGTTGCGACTGAACTCTTACAAGAAACAACCCACTTCACAGAAGATGGGATTCAGATTCTCAAATTTCACGGCTCGTACCAGCAAGACAACCGCGACAATCGAGTTAAAGGCCAAGAAAAAGACTATCAGTTCATGCTGCGAACCCGCAATCCCGGCGGTTTCGTACCCCCGCAATTATACCTAGCCTTAGATCAGCTATCCGAAGAATACGGCAACCACACACTCCGCGTCACAACTCGGCAAGGCTTCCAACTGCACGGGGTACTGAAGAAAAATCTTAAAGCAGTGTTTTCCTCAATTATTAAAAATATGGGGTCAACCTTGGGAGCTTGCGGTGACTTGAACCGCAACGTCATGGCACCGCCAGCACCGTACAAAAATCGCCCAGAATACGAGTATGCGCTGAAATACGCCAACAATGTCGCGGATTTGCTGACACCACAAACGGGGGGTTATTACGAGATTTGGCTGGATGGCGAAAAGGCAATTAGTGCTGAAGAAGACCCGGCTGTGAAGGCTGCGAGACAGTCAAACGGCAATGGTACAACATTTGACGATAAGGAAGAACCGATTTACGGCCAGCACTATATGCCGCGGAAGTTCAAATGTTCCGTGACAGTACCGGGAGACAATTCGGTTGATTTGTACTCTCAGGATTTGAGCTTGGTGGTATTTACCAATGAAGCTGGGGAATTGGAAGGTTTTAACGTGTTTGCTGGTGGCGGTTTGGGCCGCACTCACAATAAGGAAGAGACTTTTGCGCGAGTTGCGGATGAGATTTGCTATGTTGCCAAGGATGATGTTTACGATTTGGTTAAGGCAATTGTAGCAACTCAAAGAGATTTTGGCGATCGCACAGACAGAAGACACGCCCGACTGAAATACCTGATTCACGACAAAGGTGTAAAGTGGTTCCAAGAAAAAGTAGCCGAATATTTTCGCAAGCCACTAGAAGCATTTAAACCGTTGCCAGAATGGAAGTATATCGACTTCTTGGGGTGGCACGAACAAGGCGACGGTAAGCTATTTCTGGGCATTTCTGTAGAAAATGGCCGAGTTAAGGATGAAGGTTCGTTTCAGCTAAAAACGGCTTTGCGGGAAATTGTACAGAAACACAACTTGCCAATGTTGGTGACACCGCACCAAAACATACTGATTTACGATATTTCACCAAAAATCAAACAAGAAATTCAGAGCATTCTTGGGCGGTGTGGGATTCAGAGCGAAACTGCGATCGACCCCTTAGTCCGCTATGCTATGGCTTGTCCGGCAATGCCAACTTGTGGGCTGGCGATTACCGAGTCAGAGCGGGTGATTCCTAGCATCCTAGAGCGAATTCGGGTGCTTTTGACGAAAGTTGGCTTAGAAGACGAGCATTTTGTAGTACGGATGACGGGTTGTCCCAATGGGTGCGCCCGCCCTTATATGGCAGAATTGGGGTTTGTCGGAAGTTCGCCAGAATCTTACCAGATTTGGCTAGGCGGTTCTCCGGCGCAAACGCGGCTGGCAAAACCGATTGAGGAAAAGCTGCACGTCAATCATTTTGAAGCTTTTCTGGAGCCAATTTTTGTTTATTTTAAGCAAAAACGGCAACTAAGTGAGAGTTTCGGCGATTTTTGCGATCGCGTCGGGTTAGAATCTATCCGTCAATTTGTAACCAATTACCAATCTGCTGACTCGATGACAACTGAGATTAATGAATTAGAAGTTACCTCTAGTAACGATGACGGAAACGAGACAGCCGCTGCTGGCAAAGTCCGCCGCCGAATTAGTGTCCGCGATGAAATCTACAACGAGCTCAAAGAAGAAGCCGCCCGTCAAGGCAAGCCAATCACACAGCTAGCTACAGAGGCAATTTCCACTTATTTGAAAAAGATTAAGGAGGAAGCATAAGCCAATTTTCGCTTGCATTCAGTAGACCTCTAACAAAAGTAGTATAAGGGCAGAGCATTTGCAGAAAAAACTGGGATTTTCAACATAAATCTGGTTGTAAATGCTTTGCCTTTACTGTTATTAGTTATTGGTTATTGGTTATTTGTTATTGGTTATTTGTTATTGGTTATTTCCAATGCCCAATGCCCAATGCCCAATGCCCAATTCCCCATTCCCAATGCCCAATTCCCAATTCCCAATTCCCAATTTCCAATGCCTCAACTACAAAGATTAGCAGTAAATCCAGCTCAAATTTGCGATCGCACAATCAACTTAACCCCCGAACAACAGCATTATTTATGCCGAGTGTTGCGACTGAATCAGGGTGATAAATTTATTGCAATGGACGGCCGAGGACATTGGTGGTTAGCAGTCCTAGAAGCCCAGGAAACAGGCTTGATTGCGTCGATAACAGAGGAAATTACGGTTAACAAGGAGCTTGCCGTCGAGGTGACTTTGATGGCGGCGTTGCCCAAGGGAAACGGGTTTGATGAGGTTGTCAGACAGGCGACAGAGTTGGGTGTGGCAAGTATTTTGCCGGTGACGAGCGATCGCACTTTGCTGAAACCGAGCGGTCAAAAGGTCGATCGCTGGAAGCGGATTGCTGCGGAGGCGGCGGAACAGTCGGAACGTCAATTTGTGCCGACGATTTTGGAGCCAATTTCGTTTGATTTTGCTGTGAAAGATTGCGGTCAAAAATATCGATATATTTGTGTGGCTCGTGGGGACAATCGGCATTTGTGGGATTGTTTGATTGGTTTAGAACCCCCCCAGCCCCCCTTGGTAAGCGGGGAGCAAGAATTCGATCCCCCTTTTGTAGGGGCGGTGCCCCCGTGCCCGCCCCCTGGGGGAGAATTATCGATTGTCATAGCTATTGGCCCGGAGGGAGGATGGACGGATGCTGAGGTGAAAAGGGCGATCGAGTTTGGTTTTGAGCCTGTTTCTTTGGGGAGTAGAATCTTGAGGGCGGTGACTGCGCCGATAGTGGCTTTATCGCTAATTGGCGCGGCGTTTGAGAAGTGCTGATATCATAGTCCTGGACGCACGGGTAGTCAGAAACCGGGTTTTTTACGAGAATACCTGGTGAGAGCCGACAGCCAAGGTCAAAAACCCGGTTTCTTGGGTTTTGATGCGTAAGTTGCGATCGCAAAATCACCAACAATTCATAAAATAGGTAAATTAAGAACCAATGACAATAGAGTTGAGAAAAAGCCGATCGCACTTTTGGTCGCTCGGACTTTTAGCAATAGTCGGTACAACATCTGTTTTGGCACAATCTGGGCAATCTTAGGATGGATTAAACTGCGAGATAATACTTGCGAGTTTGAAGTGTATAGAAATCGTGGCGGTACGGGTTATCAAGGTTTTTTGAATGAGTGTTTGGAGCGATCGACTAAACAGCGTACAACCGAATTAGAGAAGTATTTGAAGGAAAGATGAAAAAGGGCGATCGAATATAGCGCACCGGGGTTCAGAAACCGGGTTTTTTTACGAAAATACTGCGATCGTACTCGAAGATTCGGTAAAAAACCCGGTTTCTCTGTCGGAGTGCGTAATTCTTGTCATTTATACAAATTTGTAGGGGCGGTACCAAGAGTGCCCAGCCCAAAATGCCTACTCCCATCGATCGGGCTTAGCTCAAAACTTGGCTCTGTCAACGTCTGGCAACTTTATGTGAAGTTTTATTACAAAAAACGAGTATTTTGCATAAAACTTGGGGATTGACTCTGATAAATAAATAGAAGCTCAAGACTGTGGCGATTTTTGCGGTGGAGGGATGGAATGGTGTATGGGGACAATCCGGCAAATAGGGCATCTTAGCAAACAGGGAGGAAAAATGATTAAAGGGCGATCGATATTTAGCTTGATGCTTAGCTTGACAATTGTAGGGTTTGGAGCATTCACCAAACCTCAACTTGCTGCAATGGCGAATCAATCTCTAATTGATAATAGTGCCACGGCTAATTCTGGTGTGATAAATAAGCCGCAAATAGTTGCTCAAAAATCCCAGTCGGGGCTGATAACTTGGAGGGAATTTATAGAACGCGGTGGAAGACGTTTTGTTGACCGTGATTATGACTTGCCTAGTGAGTTTAGGAATGGATATCTTTACATTAATGGAGGAAACTATCATGTAGCTTATATTCTGAAGCAAGGTTTACCTAGCTACCCACCGATTAAATCGGAAATAACGCAAATTGATTACGATTTGGGAGATAGCTATGTAAAATCTGGCAAAGCAATTAGATTTTTCTGGGGTAGCGGTACTGTTGGCGAACGCAATCGTAAAGTGAGAGTGGAAAAACCAGGGGAAGAATGCTTGGAATTTACTTGTTTGGAAGCTCCTTTTATGACAAAGCAGGAAATTAACCGAATTTTGCGCTCCGAAAGACGGCAATCGCCCTCTGCAAGCAAACCTGCTATTTGCAATCAACCTCAAACCACGGCTCAAATAAACAATTGTGCAGCAGTTCTTTACCAACAATCAGATCGCAGACTGAATGAAGTTTACAAACAAGTAATATCGAATCTGAACCGGCGCGATCGAGAAAAATTGATTGATGAACAATTAGCTTGGATTCGAGGTCGGAATGCTGCTTGTGAAGACCAAGGTAGAATAGGGCCTACGGGTAATAACTATCCCGCTTATCGCGATGCTTGTCTTGCGGGTCATACAGATAAACGTACAGCGGAATTAGAGAAATATTTACAGAAATAAAGGAGCAAGAGCGATCGATGGGAAAGTTAAACAGTTCAACCAAATTTGTCACCTTACTAATCGGCACAATTGTCATTGTTGCAGTTTGGGTAACAGCAGTTAACGCTCAAGTGCAACTCACTGAGAACTCGAAACTAGCACTGAATGGAATTGGTCCAATCCGAGTCGGAATGACCGTTGATGAAGCATCGCGGGCGGCGGGAGTGAGGATGGTGAAAACCCTAAGTGCGGGTCGTACTGAAGAGTATTGTGCCTACTTCGATCTCGAAGGCGGCCCAAAAGGAATTAGCTTTATGGTAATAAACAATCGCATTCCGAGAGTTGATATTAGCAACGAGCGGGTTACTACAATCAAAGGGGCAAAGATTGGGGATACTGAAGAGCGGATTTTCTCTCTATATCCGGGACAAATTAAAGCAACTAGACATCCTTATCAGGGACTCCCGCCCAGAAACGGAAAATATCTAACTTTCGTGCCTAAAGATGCGGCTGACAAAAACTACCGCATTATTTTTGAAACTGCCAATAATCGGGTGATGAGATTTCGATCTGGTAAAATTCCTGAAGTTGATTATATAGAAGGCTGTTTGTAATCTGGCAAGTAATTTGTGTTTGTGATATCAACTACAAAGGAGACAAAAAAGATGATGAAAAAAGGTAGAGTATTTTTCGGTGCAGTTGCAACATTGGTGATTTTAGGAGTTGGCTGTTTGGTCGAATCAAAACACAGCATGGGGTTGGCAACGAAAACTGAAAGCTTGCTAGCAGCAGGAATTCCCAGTGAGTTGAAAATGGCTCAGGGACAAAATCCATGTGAAATATCGCCCAAGGTTCCTCCAGCGAAAGAAACTAAAAAGATTAGAGATGATAAATTTCAGTTTTCGTTCAACGTTCCCACTAACTATCGGATTGACAAAAGGCAGTATGGTAATATGTTGACGATGATTTTGCGGAATCCTGCTGATACTAAATTCTTAGAATGCTGTCACAGAAATCGGCTACTTGGTTGTGGTCATGGAACTTTAGATGTGTGGGTGACGGTAACACCAGCAACACCTGAAACTCGCCTTCTTCCTGAACTTAGTGCAACTACTCTGAGATTAGAAAATATTAGAGAGACAACAATTGCTAAACAAAAAGCTTTCGTTTACATTACTAAGCATAGTCTAGACGGAGCAGAAATAGATAAGGCAGATACTTATTTGAACGCTAGTTTTCTTACCCCTGACAAGCGAAACATAGTTACTATTTATACTCTTAACTTCGGAGGGAAAAACATTGGTTCTGTTGAGCAGAAAGTATTCAACATAGTGGTTTCATCATTTGCTTTTGTCAGATAATTGCGTACAAAGAGAGGAAAGATTATGAAAGGGCGATCTATTTTGGGCTTGATAGTAAGTTTTGCAATAACATCTCAAAGTGTTTTCACACAATCTATAGCTGTAGAATCTCAAAGAGATAGCGTTACCCCATCTCAACAGGAGGCAAGTGCAATCCTTCAAGCTATCTGCGGTCGAGATGATGTGTTTCCTAATCGCGAACGGGGTGGCCAATTAGCTTGTAGAAAATGTCCCTCATTTACTGGAGCGGGCAGTAGAGGTTCTTTGAGTCCATTTACTCTTGAAAAAGTTGTGTATGGCAGTTTTACCCAAGCTGGTACTCGCGAGGCTTTAGCTGATTTTGATGGTTGCGAATCACACGGTCAATTTTACGGAGGAAGTGTACTGCTGCGACGTTCGAGTCAAGGGTGGTCAGCGTTGCGATATGAATCGGGATTGCGCTCGAATAACTGCCTCAAATTTCCTAGTAAGAACGGTCGAGACTTACTCGTATGCCAGGGCTACTATGCACAAATGGGTCACTCTTATGATTGGCTAGATGCTATACAAATTGGCTCATCTGAAACCCAAAAAAGTCAGCAGATCCACCTAATTTCTAAAACAACTTTCAATCCTCCATTTTATGAAACGCGGATTGAAGACTGGACAGCACAGGACATTGACAAAGATGGTCGCCCAGATTTGAGCATTAGAGTAAGAGAGGCAAAATCTGCTACCAAACCCCCAGGCTTTGAAACTAGATATGATTCTCACCTTCCAAATCCTACCTTCCATCGACTGACATTTTTATTCGATGGTCAGTCGTTTCGTGCAACACCAGATACAGCACAACTCAAGCAGCGTATCGAACGTAAATAGATTTTTAGCAAGCTGAGAGGAAAAAATATGAAAGGGCGATCGCTTGTTAGTTTAATCATGAGTTTCGCAATAATTGCAACTGGTTCATTATCAGTATTTGCAAATTCTGAGCGATATCCGACCGATGCCGAACTTAAGAAATTGAGGATTGATTTTGAGAAACAGATTGATTCTTTCCAAAAAACGAGCCGAAAAGATACTCCAGAAATTAACCAGTTGAGAGCTTTTAGATCGGCTTGGTCAAAAGTAGATCCAGGTGTGGTTTCTTTTTTGGGTTCGTACAGCGCATTAGAAGAAGGAAAATTTATTTATCCTTCAAATACCAAGGGTCGCGTTTGTATCATCGATACTTATCTTAGTAGTAGATGGGGAAATACAGCAGAATCTCACGGTATATTATTGACAGTTGGTTCCGTATCTAATGGGACAATCCGCACCAGTAACAATCATGTATTCATTCAAAAAGGAGATTATTTAGGAGATACATACGTTCAGAAAGACAATGAAGCAAGGCTTTATGGTTATCGTCTGATAGGCTCCTTAAAATCTCCTAGTCCTACACATATTCCTGGGTTCAACATAAACTACTTCCCAGATTGGGTAAAGCAGGAAATAATTCAAAAGTTTAAGGAAGCTGGCTGTACGGCTTCTCTGCCAAACAGACGGTAGTATTTATAACGCTGAAACAATCAACATAAGAATGAGGAGAAAATTTATGAAAGAGATCTCGCTTTTTGGCTTGATGGTAGGTTTTGTAATTTGTGGTGCTGGTTCTGGATCAGTTTTGGCACAAACAACGATCGCAGTTCCAGCTAAAAATTTCTGCGTTGATTCGGGAATCAATGTATCTAGAGGAGATTCCCTACAATTTTCAGCAAGTGGTCAAGGAAGTTACGGTTATGAAGGATCGCCTGTAAATAGTACCCCGCTAACTAATCCTGATGGCGACAGGTTTGTGAATGGAGTCAATATCGGTAAAAAGGATGACCCTAATGCTATATATCAAGGTTTTATTGGTGGGCTTGTAGGTAAGGTTGGTGCAAATGGAAATTATTTTTTTATAGGCTCAAATAATCAACTATCTATGGGTCAGTCGGGAAGGCTATTTCTTTGCTATAACGATGTAGCTAATTCCTTCAATAACAATACTGGAGGTTATAGAGTATCTATCAATAGAATATCCGATCCAAATCAACAAAATACAGCAGGGCGATCGCCCTCTGCAAGCCAACAGACACAGACAGGGCGATCGCAACAGTTAACCAGATGCGTGAAATGGTCTACTTTTACTCAAGGTTTGACAACGACGAGTGGAGGTAGAGGCGGAATATGGCTGGCATTTAATGAACTTCCTGATGGTTTCAAGCAGGGTTGCATATTTTTTCAAAACAATAATGCTATAGATGTGGCGTATGTTTTGAAAGATGGAATAGAACCGAGTACCACACTGAGTAATGGTCACCACCATAATAATTATGGTGGTGTACCAGCTTTTGGTTACGATGGAGCCGTATCAAGTTTGCGTGGTGAGCAGTCACAGCAATCATTAGAGGATTTGATGCGTCGCGGTCAAGCACTTATGATTACTTGGCTTACTCCTACTAATGGTTCAATTCCATATCTAAACTCAATTCCCAGGGGTAGAGCATTTGTTAGAGACGATGGAATGGTTTGCTTTTCTACAGTTTGCATGAAATCGAGTGCAGTATCCAACCAAGAATTAGCTCGGATTTTAGAAGCTGGTCAGAATTTGAATACAGCAGGGCGATCGCCCTCTCCAAGCCAACAGACGCAGACAGGGCGATCGCCCTCTTCAAATCAACAGAATCCGCAGAGGCAAACCCAAATAAATGGTGACGACACAATAGTTTATAATAATATTGTGTGTAGTGGTAAAACCAGAAATTTTTTAGGACAAGAATCTCCGGCTTCTTGTAAGAGCAAAGAAGCAGATTCTCGACTTATATTCAATAGCATCACATGGGAGAGACAAGCAGATCGTTCCATCAAAGTTGAAATGAAAGTATTCAATCAAGGTTCTGCTGAAGCTTTAGTCCAGATATATAATTCCAAGAAACAGCTAGTGAAGATTAAAATCATTGAGGGTAATAAACCTCCCACAGGATTGATTGATTCCGGTATTGATATGTTTACAAGGTTTCCTGTTTCCTTGTTTAATCAATATTCTTTGACAGATGCCAGGAAAAATTTAAACGAGCAAGAGTTTTCGGATAAGAATAAGAATAGCATCATTATTCCGCCTGGGGGATATTTAAAAATAACCAAGTCAAGTAACGAAGCATTTAGGTATAATGCTGCTATGTTATCCCTTGAGTTAGTATTGCTCGCTCAAGGAGATCCAGGGTTTGCTAAAGACGAGACAGTGAAGCAATTTGTCAAAAGATTTGCCGAAGAAGCATATTTTTCCCGAACATCCAAAACCACTATCAACTTCTTCAAGAGTGAACCTAATAGTCAAGCTATGTTCACAATGGATTTGGTCGATCCTAATAAAGCTGCTGAAGTATTCAAACAATTAATTGAGTTTTCAGTGTCAGGGGAAAGCGATCCATCTAAAAACCCATTTATAGGAGCTTTCCTAGATGTATATAAAGATGTCGGTAACATTGGTCTAGAAATTGCCCTTGATAAATTCATCCTGCCAGGACTGGGTACATTTGTAAAAGCTACTAGAATAACTGGCAGTAAGTTAAACACATTTGCAAGAGGGGCAGACCTTTATTATGCTACAGCAGCAGGCGAAAAAGCTACTATTACCTTAGAAGATGCTGATAAACTTCGCAATTAAAATTGCTATTTCAATAGTTAATAAGCTGGCATTCTAAGCTTGTAGATGAGAAATAATGAAAATAAGGAGATTACTTATGAAAGCGCGATCGCCAATCACTATTACAATTAGTTTAGGCATTTGTACGGTATTTGGAGCTTACTGTATGACAAAACCTCAAACTGCAAATGCTGAACCCGCACCTATGTTTAGACCAATTCTCCGCGATATTCAAAATCAACTCAAGACAGGATGGGTAATGCGCCTACCTTCAAGTGTTAATATCAGCGAAATTCAACTTTACCCACAAGTCATTACAACCATCCCAGGAGAGTTTGCTGTCTGGCTAAATTCACAACCGAACTGCACGAGTAGATCCTGTCAATTTGGAATTATTACGGTAGCGCAAAATTCGACCTACGATGATAATCTGCGTTCCAAATCCATTTTTACCCTTAAGGAACTTGAAAGAGTTAACGAAATTAGAAGGCGTGGTTATGAAAATTGGACAGAAGCTGATAAAAGAGACTTGATCCGCTCAGAGATGGCAGTCCTAGAAAGGACACCTATCACTTTAAAGCAAGGTATTGAGGGTCTTTTCGTCGTTCAAAATTCTGGAGGGGCTTCAACTCCACCTTCTTTGAGCGTGATTTGGAAGCAAGATGGTTTAAATTATCGGGTAAGTCTAAGAGGCGGATTCGATCGCGATCGCAATATTGTGATACAGCGCGATAAGTCAGCATTGATTAATTTAGCTACTTCTATGGCTAACGAATCTCCGATTAAAAGTGTCAGATAAAAAATGAGGATAAAGTTTATGAAAGGGCGATCGCTTTTTAGTTTGACAATAGGTTTGACAATTTTGTGTACTTGTTATGAAGCAGTATTTGCAGAATCGACACAGACTACCCAGCACTTAAATAATAGTAAGCATCTCACCAACACTCAAGCTCAATCTAGAAGAAGAATACAGTTTCAGATTTGTAGTGAATCTCAGAGCTGGGTGCGCCCAAGTGAGACAGAACAGATAGCAAGATTGAAAAGCTTACCCCGATATGCTGGCCACGAGGTAAACTCAAGGTTTTGGACTGATAATTTATTCTTATTCACTAGCTATGGACTCAGTGCGCGTCACGAACCAATCTTTATGTCTGGGCTTTGGACAATAGAAGATTCGGCTTTTCAATGTTATAAACCCCAAGGAATTAGTCAGAAAATTAACTCTGGTGAACTAGCTGAAGTTTGGCTTTTACAGCACAAAGTAATCAGGGTCGAGTGGCAAGAAAATCGCTATATTATGGTAGTCTCTCCTGTAGAAAAAGGAGTTCAGTTCATTCAATTTCCAAGAGTAGAACGCCAGTTTCCATTAATTTTAAAAGTTGTGGCTGAAAATGGAACAGAACTTGCAACTCTTTCAGCACCCGGTTCTCCAATTGTGACAGCGCGTTTGGCGAGGGTAAAGCAGGCTACGGGTAATTCTCAGATGATAAGCTGGCCGCAAAATGTTGCTCAACAACCAAATTCCCGACTTATAACTTGGAGAGAGTTTGTAGAAGAAGGTGGCGGTCGTTATATTCAAAATGATTACGACCTACCATCGGAGTTTCGGAATGGCTATGTTTACTTCAATACGGGAGCCAGCGTTATTGGAGCTTACATTCTCAAGCAAGGTTTATCTAGCTACCCACCTCGGAAAGTTGGTGGACAGCAACAAATTCACCCAGATATAGGAGATAAGTATTTAAAATCTGGCAAAGCAATTTTTTTCTCCTGGTCACTTAGTAACGGATCTTTTCAACGTTATGGAAAAGATACTGAAATTAGATCTCATGAAAAAGGAGGAGGAGGATGTTTAGCACTTACTTGTTTAGAAGCTCCTTTTATGACTAACGAGCAAATCAGCCGCATTCTGCGTTCAGGAAGACCGATTCCACAAAAAAATTGAGGTAAATATGAAAATGCGATCGCCCTTAAGCTTCACAATCAACCTAGCAATTTTAAGCGCAGCTTCACTCCCAATCTTAGCACAATCCATACCCACAATTGAAAGCCTCCCCAACGGCGACTACTTTTACGGACAAGCAAGCCAAGCAAATCAGATTGGTACAGAGTACATATTCCTACGCAAATCCAGCAACACAGGTACAGGATTTGGCTACACAAGAAATACGGGCGATCGCTACTGTTTTCGAGGTACTATTAATTCAAACACTATCATCGATGCTACACTCATTGACTTTACCGACGGCCCCGCAAAACATACGTTTTCTCAAATTCCATCTATAGATTTAAGTAGTTTTTACAGACTTAATGGTTCAGAAAGTCAGGTAAATACCAAACAACGACTGACACAATGTATCGAGTTATTCGAGGAAAATAATAAACTTCCGAATCAAACTAAACCTCGATCGCAACAAAATTTAATTTTCCGACATCCGCGTTAATCAGCGTGCATCTGCGGTTAAAATACAATCCAAGAACCGGAGCATAATTCATGAAAATGCGATCGCCCATAATCATCACCATCATCACAGCAATCCTAGCCGCTGCCTGCATCCCAGCAGTTTTCGCTCAGCGACAGCCATCAGCCAATGAAATCTACATTGATAAAGATTGCCGCCGAAACCAGCAACTACAATTTGACAAATTCACTGTATTCAATCAAAATGAGTTCACAGCTAACGGTCAAAAATATTGGTTTTACGCAGGACGCTATCAAGATGGAGCAGTGATTTTCTGTATCTCAAAGCCCAATTTCAATCAGCCAAAACCCATAAACGAAAAACAAATACAAGCGCAATTTATTGATAAAATAGTCCGAGATCCGAACAACAAAACTGCCTTTATCATCGCAGTCAGAGGCGGAAACGGTTTGGATACACCCGTGACAAATTATGGCTTAGATTTGAGCAATCCCGATCGCCCAAAACTCACATCCCTTTCCCTCCTCCAGCAGCGAGAAACCTTAAAAGAAGGCGAATCCCGCGAATACACATTTCCAGGAATCGCAGGTCAACCGATCGCGATCGACCTCAAAAGCAGAGCATTCGACCACAACATAACACTGTTCGACAGCAGCGGCAAAAAGATTGCCGAAAAAACAGGCAACTCCCAGAATCGCAGAGAGTCTCAAATCACCCTAAAATTGCCTAGTAACGGCACTTATAAAGTAGTTGTTAAAGGAGGCGATCGCACCAGCAAAGGTACCTACACATTAAGCGTTAATTCCAATCAGTTGTAACAAACATCATCGCAAATATTACAGTTTTTGAATTTTACTGCTTTTGATAACCCGATCGACAGTCACGTCTAATTCGGGAAAAGTTGGAGAAATAATGCGATCGCATCCTCTAAACCCTTGAACCTGATAACTCCCTTCCACTAAATGGTAAACAAAAATGGTAGGCACTTTCGGATTACCCAGATAATATCTAGATGCGATCGCCAAAAAATCCACAATCCAATATTCACAAATACCCAGCCGTTGATATTCATCGAACTTATCAACGTAATCATCTTCCCAGTTTGTTGAAACCACCTCAACCGCTAACTGAATCGGTTCCCTTAAAGCACCATAAGCTAATACATTACTATTCCACAAAGAAGCACTTACCACCCCAACATCAGGATTTCTACCTTGTTCTTGTCCACCAGCCGTTACAGTTCTAATTCGGATGTCCTTATCAACGATGTAGTCAAGTTCTAAACGCTCGTTTTCTCTATCAAAACACTTGACTAGATAGCGCGCTACATTTTTATGAGCTCTTGTTGCGTCCACCTCGACAATTTCTCCGTTTACAAGTTCGTAGATGCCATAACCATCGGGGTACTGTTCGAGGAAATCCTCAAAAGTAAGTTTAACTGCTGTTTGCACCATAACTAAAACTTTTTCCTACTTGTATCTTAATTTTAATCATTTTCAACTAAACTTAAACCAACAGCTAAGCAAACTCAAAAACAGGTGTTTCAATCACCCTAGTCGGCTTTCTATCTTCCCAAATCATCTTCTGCAACTGTTCCACAGTTTCAGGTAAAAAAAATCGCTCTCCCGTTTCCAAACACACTCTAGCAGGAACATTTTCAATAATAATAAATTTACCATTGAGTTCAAGCGTGTAAGTTACCTTTTGTTCCACCATTGTTTCTTTCCAGATGTCATTGTTCATTTTGATTTATCCTTAACTTAAAATCAATCCAAATTTTCGGATCTGGCTCGTATAAAGTAATGATTTTTACCAAAGGACGAGATGGATAACTGCACTGAACGTGCAAAGGTCTATTGGTAATGGTCAAGCCGAAAATCAAGCAGCTTGGGCCATATTTGTCATCGGGATACTCTTCGATAACTTCACCAGCCATTATTGCTTCCCGGAGCTCTTGTACGCTGATACCGCGAACTATGCTTTGGTTTACTGCGTGTTGTGAAAACTCAAAATCATTCTTTACAATTTTGACACGTATTTTTGCAATTATTGTCATAGTTTCATATCATATCTATAAGTTAACACAAGAGCGAAAATTGTTAACCAGTGGCGGAACCGAGCCAACATCAGCCAAGATAGAAACAACAGCATTCCCCCAACCCCTATGACAGACATCACCGAAATAGCCGCCGCCCTAGAAGACAAAGAATACAAAGAAGCAGCCAAACTCATCAAACAACTACAAACAAAATCCCCCGAAAATCCCTGGGTGAAATACTACATGGCGCGCTACTACGAACTCACCAATAACCCCGAAAAAGCCGAAACCATTTACAAACAAATACTCCACGACATCACCAACCCCAAAATAATCTCCCAAGCCCGCCAAGGGATTCAAAGGATTGAAACCGCAGCACAAGACAGACGCAAACAAGCCATAGAAACCGCCAAAAACGACCCCAGCAACCTCGAACCAGCACTTTTGATCCTCGAAGCAGTCAGCCCCGAAGACAAACCCGCAGCCATCCAAAATATTAGCAGAATCTTCAAAACCGACACCTATACAACCCGGATGCAAATCCAAAGTCGGGGCTGGAGACTCTACAAAACCGGCCCGATCGCCGAAATCCAAATTTACGGCCAAGAACTCCTCAACGCCGGAATTCCCGTATTCTGGGGAACCTTAGCTGATATTCAAAAAATTCAAATCTTTCGAGTGGAACACTTCCAGTCTCTTTCTTCCCCAGCCGTTATCTGCAAAGACAGCCTAAATAGACTCGGTTCCATCGCATTTAACTGGTCAGAAGTCAGCCAAAGAGTAGAAGGCTTATTACCCATGTTTATGGACATCATGGACTACTCACCCCACCGAAGAACCGACCAATTTCGCCACAAAGAAATCACCCAAGATTACGCTCAAATCTGCGATTTACACATTCCCAGCCGAAACTGCATTCTGCGAATTTGCGACCAAAGTTATCAATTTCAACAAGGAACTGACTTCACCAAAACTTCAGTAGATATGCCGAATTCAGACAATCCCAAAGACTTAAAATCTCGTTCCCAAAAATCTCCACAAATCCCTCAAAGCACTACCAGGATAAACTGGAATCACTTACTGGAAATGCTAGACCAACAGCTTGATGTGACAGTTTGGTCGGAGTTTACTCCCTTTGCTGAGACAGTTCTGGATTACACTAATATGTTAAGCAAGATCGAATCTTATGTAGATGTCGATCGCAAATCCGAAACTCCTTGGGACTCAGCTTTCCAGCTATACAGCGGACTAACATTCCTGAGAAATCGGGAAAATAGGTAATAGAATCAAGAATTGGAAATCAAAAATTTAAAACTGGCTTTTATGATCTATAATTTCACCATTTCTAATTTTAGAATCTCCAATTCCCGATTCCCAATTCCCAATTCCCAATTCCCAATTCCCAATTCCCGATTCCCAATTCCCGATTCCCGATTCCCTATTCCCGATTCCCGATTCCCTATTACCTATTCCCTATTCCCTATTCCCTACTTAGTTTTAACTTGACGAGCCATGTCGCGGAAACCATTCATGCTAGGGCCTGGAGTACGACGGCTAGCAGTTGGTATCGGCATTAAATTATTAGGAGCGAAAGTCAGAACTGGCTCACTGGAAATTGCAACATTTCCATTAGTTGCTGCGGGTGTAGCTACCTTTGGTGCTTCCTTTTCTTTCTTCGATTTTTTGGCTGTTTCCGCCTTAGCTTTCTTTGGCGATTCCGAATTCTCAGACTTAGTAGAACTAGCTGTAGCCATTGCTGGCGCAGCAGCTACAGCTACAACTTCAGGGTTTTTAGCAAGAGTAGGTTCAATATTTGGTGAATCTTTGACATCAGAGTTTCCCAAGTCCATAAAGTATTCAGACTTTTTGAAGCCCAACAATCCACTAAAAAAGCTGAAAATACCGCCGAAGAAATTTGTGATAAAACCAAACATTAGATTTACTCCTTTTGTTTTTTTAGAGAAATTCGTACAAGCTTGTCAACAAAGTTAGATTACGAGCTAAAGAAACTTTTGTCTATATTTCTTAATCAAAATTTACATTTTTTGATAAAAAATACTGACCTTCTAGTAATTTTTACTTAATAATGGCAGTCTTAGCTTTGCACTTGTTTACCATTATCTCAGAAATTTTGACATATTTTTAACTTAACCGATCGCGCATCGATCCGATTCGCCATCTGTCCCACTAGAGGTGAAACTCTGTAGGAGACTGATTTATGCTGTAATCGGCAAACAATTTTCCAGAAAAATGAACAGTTCGCTCGATCGCAATCCAGTCATATTAGTACACGGTATCTGGGACACCAAAACAATTTTCAACACATTGTCCGCCCACCTCACCCAACTCGGATGGTGTGTACACAGCCTCAACCTCACCCCCAACGACGGTAGCCTCGGCCTCGACTCACTAGCCAAGCAACTCGCAGATTATATTTCTCAGACATTTGAGCCAGAACAGGCGATCGACATAGTAGGCTACAGCATGGGCGGCATAGTCAGCCGCTACTACGTCCAGCGACTCGGAGGAATTCACCGCGTCCAACGTTTCATCACCATATCTTCGCCCCACAGCGGCACTCTCACCGCCTACTCTCTGCCCTTACCAGGATATCTAGATATGCGCCCCAATAGTGGCTTACTGCGAGATTTGTACCAAGATGTCACCATGCTCAAACGCATAAATTTCACATCAATGTGGACACCCTTTGACGTGATGATTTTACCGTCGCACAGTTCTAAAATGCCAGTAGGTAAAGAAGTTAAAGTCAACGTTTTACTGCATCGCCAAATGGTGACAGATATTCAAAGTATTAACGCATTAGTTGAAGAACTAAAAGCACCTATTAAGAATAAAATACCAGTTAAAAATGAATAGTAATTGCAGCCGCAACCCAGTTTTACTGATTCTAGTTCCCAAATATCCGCAGCCAAAGATGTGAAGTTATCAGTATTTGCTCATGCTATGATGGCGAGAGATTCTAGTAGCTTAAAAGCAGTTGCTGAAGCACTATTAGAACCTTTAAAAGCTCACAAGTAGGTCAACTTAATGAAACGTAAAACTCTTTCCTCTATATCCCCGACTTCCTTCTGCTATGATCTTTATTGAAATCTATAAAATTAACAATTATGATCGTCCTGCCCAAACTGAAAAACCTACGTGATACTCTGCCTATAGAAGGAGCAGTCCGCATTGAATTAGTGGAAGGAATACCGATTTTCCGAGCTTCTACAACTGTCAAAAATCGCATAGAAGAACTGTTGGAAAAACAACAAAATTTGCCACTAAATCCCGAAGAATACCAAGAACTCAATCTTTACGAAGAAATCGACGATTATCTCAGTTTTGTCAATCGGACTGTCCGCAATCTTTTCTTGAGTCAAATTCAGGCTATGATATAGAAATTTCCGATCGCCATTGAACAACTAATATCAAATCTGCTACCATCGTCCTGTATTCATCTCTCTCTTCTCTTCCTCTGCGTTCTCTGTGTTCTCTGCGGTTAAATCATTCCAAAATAATCAAACAGCATCGCCGACTTCAGCATATTCGCTCAGCCCAAAAATTGCTTCAGCTTCACAGTAATACTTGAATTCTAGTATATTGTGAGAAGGGTCTTCTAAGAAGAAAGTACGGTGTTCTGTAGGCAAACCAACAAACCGCCGTCTTGGTTCTTGATAGAAGTTCAAGTTATTTTGCTGTGCCTTTGCTAACAAACTTTCCCAGTCAGATTCTGAAGTAAAAACTAATCCAAAATGCCGGGGATAGATGCCTCGCTGAGGTGTTAAAGGTTCGTGGCTGACGTGGGCGACTATTTGATGACCACAGATACCCATAATTACAGAATTTGGGGATTCGCGACCCAATTTGCAGCCTAGCCCGTTGACGTAGAAGGCTTTTGTTTGGTCAATATTGCTGACGGGAAAGGCAAGATGAAATAAGATTTTGTTCATGGAGATACTAATGCAGAATTCTGAATTGTTTTTTAATTATTTGTCTTGGTCTAATCCTTGGTTGGTGGCGATCGCCCTTAATACAATTTTACTGGCGATCGCCACTATTGTCCCCAAAAAATTACTCACTCCCGCAGGACAATTTCACGGCTGGCTGCTGGGTGTCATCATCTGGGGCTGTTTGGGATGGCAAGGCTATGCTGTGGTGATGTTCTACTTTCTCGTCGGATCGGGAGTTACCCGCATTGGTAAAGCCCAAAAAGAGGCAGAAGGGATAGCCGAAAAGCGATCGGGCGCACGAGGCCCAGAAAATGTCTGGGGTTCTGCTTTAACCGCCACTCTTTGTGCTTTGGGAGTTTTGGCATTATCTATTTTAGGAGAAACAGGCAATATTTTAGAACAAACAGGCAGTATTTTAGAACAAACAGGCAAGATGCCTGTTCCACAAAATATAATTTTCCCTGTCCCACAATATGTTGTTTCCTGGTTATTGCTGGGCTATGCGGCTAGTTTTTGCACCAAACTTTCGGATACCACCGCTAGTGAAATTGGCAAAGCTTATGGTTCGCGGACATTTTTGATTACTACCTTACAGCCCGTACCTAGGGGAACGGAAGGGGCTGTAAGTTTAGAAGGAACTCTGGCCGGTATTTTCGCCTCGATCGCGATCGCACTTGTGAGTTGGTCTGTTGGTTTAATAGACTTGACAGGAATTGTTTTCTGTGTTATTGCAGCTTTTATTGCCACGAATATCGAGAGCGTGATTGGCGCGACTATTCAATCAAAGTTTGAGTGGCTCACTAACGAGGTGGTGAATTTTTTTAATACACTCATAGGAGCGATCGCGGCGATCGCCTTAGCCTCAGCCTGGACAACTTTTTTCGCTTAGTTATAAATCACCAGTCATTAGTCTCAAGCGGTCAATTCATTAATGACTAATGACTAATGACTAATGACCAATGACCAATGACCAATGACCAATGACCAATGACTAATCCTCTTTCGGTCCAAAAACCATTTGTACAATCATCGTTGGTTCGCCACGCTTGTGATAGCGATCGGCCCAATGGCGAATAATTTCATCTAATTCCTCAACAGCTTGGTCAAGGCGTTCCGGGGGGATATCCAAAGTTTCCATAACTCGCATCACTTTAGGTTGTTTTTCTGCCCAATCTTGCATTAGTCGGAAATATCTAGCCGTGTCCTCAACCATAGTGAAAGTGCGCTCTTCCTGCTCTGCGGGAGAGTAAGTAGCGCGGGTGAGGGCATAAAACGGCATTCCCCAAGGAGAATCAATACGAGTAACTGTTCCCGAATAGATCAAACGACGTTTGATGTGTTCTGCTAGAGCTTCACTCAAAGGCATTCGTCTTTCTGGAGACATCTCTTCTTGCGATCGCCTATGCAGAAACTCGATCAACTCCATAAACTGAAAAGAATTGATCAATTGAGCGTCAGGCGGATGAGGAGGAATCTTTCCTTCCAGATATTTTTTTTCATCCGCAGTCAAGCTGTTCCCAGGAATGCGATGGCTTCCAGGATGCCAAGCATACTGTTCCAGCCAGACATAGGGAAACTGAATTAAATATCTAGGTTCCTGGGAGCCCAACATTTTTAGCAATTTTCCCTCAGTCAGGGCTTCCCGAACTTCCTCGACAATCACTTTCACCCGTTTCGGCTCAATGTGATGCAAGTGTCCAGTCATCCGCAGGTTGTTGTCCTGCTCCATATAAGTCATGTAAATAGCACACTTAGCCGCCGTTGCGGCCGCGTCTAGAAACGCGCCGTGCCTGTGCCCACTGGTTCTCATGGCGCTAAACGCCAAATAGAGCATGATCTGATCCATCGCACTAGGGCTGAGGCTTTTGACCAAATCTAAAGAATCATTTTTCATAAAAATACTCGGTAAGTGGGAAACTAAGCGGCTTTAGCCCGCTTGTGGGAAACTTTCGCGTGCGGTTCGCTCCCCCTGAGAGATCACACCATAGCTTGATTCAGCAAGGATTGGGAGGGAAAGAGGGATAGTAAGAACAACATATCAGATACATACATTGACAACAGATGAGATGCTGTCGATACTGTTACTGGCATTGGTAGGCTGTTCAACAGGGGTAAAGACCTTGCGGTTCTAGACCCCCTTAAAATCCAGCATAGCCGACAGTCGTGCGAAAGGTTGCTAGGAACCGCAATGTTGTTCCAAAAACGCCAAAAATTTCTCGCCGCCATCGAATATTTGGCAACGAGAAAATAAATATAGTAGAAGCAAGATTGAAGAATGCTGATACAGCCAGCTTTTTAGCCATCTGTATCTTACGTTTAATTAAGTTAATTTACTGAATATATCAATTGAAGAATCAATTTCTATTGTAGGGGTTGAATTTCAGTGCTTGGCTCCATTAATCTACGGCGTAGAGTATTTTTGGGAAGGCGATCGCCTTGTTGTTGAGTTTGCGCTGACAACATATATTGAGTGGTGGAAGTTTCGAGCTGTGCGACTGGGGATTCAATGGAGAGAGCAGCGGTAGCACTTAAGAAGAGGCTAGACAGGCTGAGTAAAGCAATTGCGGTGTAGTTTTGCATGGGTAGTATCTGTGTGAGTATCTATTTAGAGATACAGATACTACCGATGCAGATCAGGATGAATTTCCCTGAAGTTATCTCAAAAACCTGATGCGAAAATTATTTAACTTCGCGTGTCAGCATCCCAATTTTGCAGGGCGAAGCATGACCGCAGATAATTTATTAGTTATCAGCAGAGACTCACTGCGGTCATGGGAGAGCCCCTACGGATATATTTACAAAAATGGGATAATCCCATCTATTTTCTCTCTTCTTCCTTCTTTCCATAATATACAAAACCGCCACCTATGAGAGTCAATCTCTCGATAGATGGCAGTTGAAGGTTTATATGCTATCATCACTCACATAAAGGAAAATCCTAATGACTGTAAACAAGAAGTGCGGTTGTTTTGCGAAACTGAAAAACTAGCGTTCTAGAAAATCAGATTGATCGATCGACTCAAAGACTGAAACTAACTCAACGGGCGGAACTGGCTTTCGTCCAAGGCCGTGAAAATGCTTGTAGCGAATGAGTGTCTGGATGGGATCAACGAACTCTCAACGTCCGCTACCTCTTTCAGGAGAAAGATTGCCTCTTTGTGGAGTTTGAGCAGATACAATGTATTGAGCGGTGGTAATGTCGAGCAGTTCGACTAGGGATGCAAAGGCTCGATCGACAATGCCGCTCAAAGTAAAGGTCAGACTCGGTAAAGTAAATGGTGTGTAAGTTGTCATAAGGTAGTGTCCGTGTCAGTGTCTATTAACTGATACGGACTTTCCCCGATCGATCAGGATGAATTTCTGTTAAATTTTAGGACTTTTGCAAAAAACCTCATCCCTTCAACTCTACTCTGAAGACCAACAGCCAAACCCCGCTAAAATTTGGTCTGGCCCATACTGTCAGAGGCTTTTCGGTTTCGTAATCAAGTAAAATTTCATCGGTTTCAGGGTTTAAAGTCACGAGTTTCCATGTTCGAGGGGCGAAGGATAGCGGTTCAGTTAGCGTCAGGGCGTAGTCTTGTTCACCGAGACGATGGAAAATACCAGAAAATTGACTGTGACTATTTGTGGTATTGGTGCTTTGTTTGTCTACCGACACAGGACAATTACCGCTAGCTGGATATGCTTCAGGTCGATCGCAATAATAGCGTTGTTGCTTCAACCAGTGCGATCGATCCGGTGTCAAATTAAATAAAGGAATAACTGCCGCACTCGCCTGGGAATCTTCCAGCAAAGCATCCTGCAAAACTCGAACCGACAAGTCCCGTGGTTGACATCCCCGTTGTGCACACAAAGCTGCCGCCATCCCCGCCGCCTGTCCGATATTCATTACCGTCGGCTGTAAGCGAGTTGCACCGTTGGCGATGTGAGAAACCGAGATATTTTTTTCGCAGACTAGCAAACCGTCTGTACTCGCAGGAATTAGCGCACCATAAGGAATTGTAAAAGCAGTTCCTGTCCAGCGGCCGCCCCAGCGGATGGATTTTGGCTGTAAGGGAATGTCGCCGCTGGGGTAGTGGTGATCATTGGCGTAGTTACCAATGGCTACTGCTTCACAAATTCCCTCGGCGTTGATGGGCAATTTCGCGACTCGGCCGCCGGTAATGGGTAAGATATCTTGTTCTCGGATTGTGGTGATTCCTTGCAAACGGCGACTTTCTCGGTAGTAGGGATGGAGGGCGAAGGCAGAATTTTGTGGATTTTTGGTGTGGGAAGTGGGGAAAATGTTTTCTGCTAAACCATAGCCGCGGCCGAGTTGGGTTTGAATGAAATGGGTGAAACTTTGACTATGCCACAAACTTTCTTGGAGGAATTCTTTTTGAGATGTTTCTGATCCAATTAATCGATCGAGCTTTTCACCATAATCATTACCACGAATCGGCCAATTAATCATCAGCAATCCGCCGGGAAGTCGGCCATAATTGAGAAATTGTTCGGGAGTATAGTTGTCCCAAGCACCGATAAAGCGATCGGGATTGTGTATCGGAGGTACGGGAATTTCTGGGGCTACAGCACCTTCCCCAAAGTCTTGCATAATTGCCACCCAAGTCGGAGCTTGTACTGGATATGTTTGTGTAAGATCATTAGGTGCGATCGGTGCACTGGGTTCTCCAAATTCTGCTTGAAATTCCCAACCCCAACGGTGAGAAACCTCACCCAAAGCCAATAAATCTCCGAGTTCCGTGGCATCCAAAGTGATTTGGGCCAAAACTGTAAAATCTGTGAATTGAACGCCTACAATGCGATCGGCTTCCTTAATCACAGCTTGAGGTTTGTATCCAGAAATCCAGTGTAGGTTCGGTAAACACTTAACCCAATCCGCAAAAATTGCCGCACCGATGCGGGGATCGTAAGTAAAAAAACTGACCCAGCCCCAATCCAAACCTTCCGGCTGTCGCTGCTGAAGTTCCCGGAGAAACTGACCCCACAAACCAGTCTGAAAAGCAGCTAATTCGTTCCCATCGGGGGCCGAAACGCCAGCCGCAGTTAACATTCCGCCCAACCAGGGAAATTCGCTCACCAAAATAGTTTTCGCACCACAGCGGGCTGCTTGTATGGCGGCTGCGGTGCCACCGGTGCCGCCACCAACCACTAAGACATCGGCTTTTAAGACAGAAGACATAAGGATTTTAGATTTTAGATTTGAGAATAGCGAAAGACAAACACTATCAGTGAAACCACTTAAAAAAATGAATACCCAGATACCCAAATTCTTGAAAAAGTTGGAGATCTCATAGCGATCGCATCTTACGTTTAATCAGGAACAAGTTATATTGTTTCGGGTTGCATCAGTATTGTTCAAATATCGAAACAATCAACAGTCAACAGTCAACAGTCACTGATGATGCAACCGGAATTGATATTACTTACCGATTTCCCCTCTTCCTTCTTCCTCTGTGTCCTCTGCGCCCTCTGCGGTAAAAAAAGAATTAGTCATTGTTTTAGAGTAAGATTACAATTCAAATCAAAAACAATCATAAAATAGGGAACCACAACAGTAAAGTCATACGTCACATAAACACCTACTCAACTACTTACAAAACAATTAGAAAATGGAAAAAGGTTTTATTTTGTGGTTCACCGGACTAAGCGGTTCAGGGAAAACAACTATCAGCAAAGCTCTCGAACCAGAGTTGAAAGCCAGAGGCTGTAAAGTTGAAATCTTGGATGGAGATGTGGTTCGTACCAACTTATCAAAAGGTTTGGGATTTAGCAAAGCAGACCGAGATATTAATATTCTGCGGATTGGATTTGTCGCGAACCTGTTGAGTCGAAATGGAGTTGTGGCAATTACCGCTGCGATTAGCCCTTACCAAGCAATTCGTGACGAAGTGAGAGCTATGGAGTCTAACTTTGTGGAGGTATATGTCAAAGCGCCCTTAGAAGTCTGTGAAGGGCGGGATGTCAAAGGGATGTACGCAAAAGCCAGAAAAGGTCAAATTAAGGGCTTTACAGGAATTGATGATCCCTATGAAGAACCGATCAATCCTGAGATTATTTGTTACACAGACCAGGAAAGTCTGCAAGAAAGTGTTACAAAAATTCTCGGTAAATTAGAAGAGTTGGGTTACATTTGATGGAGGCGGGGTAGGAAGCGGATAGGGGCAAAAGGTAATGGTAGCGAAAAACTATTCAAGACTCAATACTGTGAAGGGTTTAATTGTCCAAGGTTTAACAGTTTCAGTGCTGGCGGCGGGTTCATCACCGGCGGTGGCCCAGTTTTTGCCTCCTCCTCCTCCTCCTCCTTCTAGTTCTGCGATTCCTGTGCCCGCAGTTCCGGGGTTTCCGAGTGTTCCTGCAAATGGACCTACAAATGGGGCTACAAATGGGGCTACAAGTGTGCGATCGGAAGTATACACCTTGGGGGCGGGCGATCGCATTCAAGTTGACATTTTTAACGTTCCAGAATACAGCGGCCCCAACGGTCAACACCAGGTACAAGCTGACGGTTCCCTCAGTTTGCCATTAGTAGGAAGCGTTTCCGTGTACGGGATGACTTTGGAACAAGCAGCGAATACTGTCAAAGGGCGATATGGACAATACTTGAAACGTCCTTGGATTACTTTGAAATTGTTGGCCCCGCGTCCTTTACAAATTGCGATCGCAGGCGAAATCAACAGACCAGGAGCCTATACAATATCCTCAGCCGCCGGGCCAGGAGGCACAGCAGAGCAAATGGGAACTCAAATGCCCACAATATCCCGCGCTTTGCGACTGGCTGGCGGAATTACGCAATCAGCCGACGTGCGACAAATCAAAATTCGTCGCCCCCAACGTAACGCCCAGGAACAGATTATTAACGTTGATTTATGGGAATTATTGCAAGCTGGAGATTTGCGGGCTGATATGACTTTGCGCGACGGCGACACTATATTTATTCCCACTGTAACTAGCCTGAATCGCCAAGAAGCATCGACTTTAGCAGTAGCCAATATTACCGGACAAAGCACTCAACCAATTAATATTGCTGTAGTGGGAGAAGTCGCTCGTCCGGGTACTTATACTTTGGCAAAAGAGGCTGCAAATAAGTTACAAGAAAATGAATCGGGTGCAAATTCTGGTTTACTTGGTGCCAGCGATACTACCAGTGGCGAAACTGTTTTATTGCAAACAGTCACGAGGGCTATTAAAGTAGCTGGCGGCATTACACCAGTAGCTGATATTAAACAAATACAAGTTCGTCGCCTGACGCGGGCTGGTACGGAACAAATTATTAATGTGAATTTATGGCAACTTTTGCAAACAGGAGATGTATCTCAAGATTTAACTTTGCAACAGGGAGATACGGTGATTGTTCCCAAAGCCGAAAATATTGACCAAGCTCAAGATGCACAGGTCAATAATTCTACTTTTTCACCGGATACAATTAGTGTGACAGTTGTCGGAGAAGTAGTCAAGCCCGGAGCAATTGCTCTGTCGCCAAATACTTCTTTAAATCAAGCGCTAGCAGCAGCGGGAGGTTTTAATAAAGCGCGGGCCGAAATGGATTCGATAGATTTAATGCGAATTAATCCTAATGGTACGGTTTCTAGGCTAGCCATTAAGGTGAATTTTGCGGCAACGGCTAATGATCCAGCGAATCCTCAACTGCAAAATAATGATGTGATCATGGTTAGGCGATCGGGCCGCGCAGCATTCTCCGATAATGTAGGTGGTACTCTCGCCCCCCTCAATCCTTTATTGGGAATATTCAGATTGTTTAATATTTTTCGGTAAATCAATCGTTCCCTGAGCGTAGTCGAAGGGTCTTCTTCCCGATTAAACTACCGTTCCCTGAGCGTAGTCGAAGGGTCTTCTTCCCGATTAAACTACCGTTCCCTGAGCGTAGTCGAAGGGTCTTCTTCCCAATTAAACTACCGTTCCCTGAGCGTAGTCGAAGGGTCTTCTTCCCAATTAAACTACCGTTCCCTGAGCGTAGTCGAAGGGTCTTCTTCCCAATTAAACTCTCGTTCCCTGAGCGTAGTCGAAGGGCTCAGGATCAACTCCATCGAAGGGTTCAAGATGAACTCCATCTAACTATCCGTTACATCCGTTACAGAATCCGTTGCCGAACTTTCTTCTACTTACAAACCTTTAAACCAATAAGTTGTAAAATCAAATGAAACCAGGGAAAAACTCTCAAATATCAGTCTTTAAGAACAACAAACAAGCACAAGTCCAGCGACAACCATCTTCCGTGTTTTATCGAAACGACGATTTCTTAGAACTAGAACAAACAGAGACCAAAAAATTAAGTTTTTGGGAAGTATGCCGTAATCGACCGCTGTTAGTGTTCAGTGTAGCTGCGGCAGTCACCACCGGGGTTTTTGCTTGGACTTTGACTCAAAAAAGTGAGTACGAAGGACGCTTTCAATTATTAGTTGAGCCTGCAATCACCCAAAATACCTTAGCAAAAATCTACTCTGGCGAATTGAAACTGCAACCAGCAGCCCCAAGTAAATCAGAAAATCCAGTTTTCGACTACGAATCACAAATCCAAGTCTTGCAAAGTCCGCAAGTCATGTCGCCAATCATCAAACAACTACGGGCGAAATACCCTGATATTAATTACAACTATCTTTTTAGCCAAAAAGCAGATAGTTTACAATTTTCTCCAGAAACCAGACTGTCAATTAATCGATTTAAAAATACCAAAATTATCGAAGTTAAATATCGGGATAATGACCCCAAAAAGATTCAGTTTGTTTTAGAAAAAGTAGCTTTAGGCTACCGCAACTACAGCGTAAAAGACCCCAGAAATCAAATTAGCGAAAGTCTCGACTTTGTGAAATCGCAAATCCCAAACCAGCAAAAGCGCGGACAAGCTATTCAAACAGAAATTCAAAAATTGCGTCAGCAGTACAACTTCATTGACCCGCAAATTCAAACCCAACAATTAGCACAGCAAATTAGTCAACTTCAAGCCCAAAGATTGGATGCTCAAACCCAACTAAATCAGCAAAGATTGCTCTATGGTAATCTGCAAAATCAGCTAGGACTCAATCAGCAACAAGCACTGATGGCATCATCTCTGAGTCAAGCACCTCGCTATCAAGCAATGCTGACTCAATTGCAGCAATTAGAGGGACAAATTGCGATTAATTCAGCTACTTATACCGACCAAACTCCGCAGATGCAGTTGTTTCGAGAACAGCGTAAGAATCTGATTCCTCTGTTAAAAAAAGAAGCTGAACAGGTTTTGGGAACAGATTTAGCTAAGGTGAATTCGCAAGTTCTGACTTTTCAAGATCCGGTACGGATTAAGTTAATCGAGCAATTTATCGGTACTGCTAATTCGATTCAGGTTTTGGGAGTACGGAATCAAGTTTTGGAACAAGCTGCTAAGCAGTTGAACAAATACTCTCAAGGCTTCCCGGTGATTTTGCGGCGCTATTCTGATTTGCAGCGGGAGGCGGATTTGACTACTAATACGTTGAAGAATTTGCTATCAAAACAGCAAGCTTTGCAGCTTGAGGCTGTGGACAAAAAAGAGGTGGCTTGGGAGGTGATTGCTAAGCCGGAAATTCCGCGTTATCGCAATGGAGAGTTGATGGCGGTTGCTCCAATTATGCCTTTGAATTTGGCTTTGGGTGGATTAGTTGGTTTGGTGTTTGGTTCGTTGGTGGCGCAGTTTGCTGAACGGTTTAATAATCATAAGGTGTTCCACACTCCAGAGGAAGTCAAACATTCGATTCGTTTGCCTTTGTTGGGGGTAATTCCTGCTAGTGATAAAATTTTGAGACTTCCTGCTGCGGAGACAGTTACTGTTGATGTGGGAAGTTCGCAAATGCCGACGGATGCTTTTCAGGAGGCTTTTCGATCGCTTAATGCTAATATTCGTTTACTAAACGTTGATAGCCCGATCGCATCTTGTGTCATTACTTCGTGTCAAGTAGCCGATGGTAAGTCTACTGTAGCAGTAAATCTAGCACGGGCGGCGGCGGCAATGGGCCAGCAGGTGCTGTTGGTGGATGCGGATTTACGACGCCCACAGGTGCACGAAATGCTGGGTTTACCGAATTGGCAAGGTTTGCATAATGTGATTGCTGAGGATTTGGATGTGGAAAAGGTGATTTTGCGATCGCCCCGTGATGAAAACCTATTTGTGTTAACATCAGGGCCTGTTCCTCCCGATCCCACAAAGGTGCTTTCTTCCCGCAAAATGCAGCATTTAATGGCAGCTTTGTCAAATCATTTTGATTTAGTTATTTACGATACTGCACCACTTCTGGGTTTAGCTGATGCGAATTTATTGGCTGCTCATACTAATGGGTTGATGCTGGTGGTGGGGCTGAATCAAACTGAGCGGGAGGCGCTATTGTTGGCTTTGGAAGATTTGAGAATGGCTGATATTCCGCTGTTGGGAATGGTGGCAAATAATGATAAAGGCAGCAGGTATTACTATCAGTCTTATGTGCAGAATTACATTGAGGAAAAATCGGTTTGAGGCAGGTTAGGACTGATGCACTCCAACCAAAGAAACCGGGTTTTTTACAGAATCTGGGGACTCGAACCAAGAATTATCGTAAAAAAAACCGGTTTCTCGGCCCCATGCGTTAGTCTTGAGATTCATAAGAAAGCAGTTCTGTGTTTTTTTGAAAGGAGATAAAACAATGGCTATTGCTACTATTAACCCGACAACGGGAGAAACGCTGAAAACTTTTGAGCCGTTGACAGACGCGGAAATAGAAACCAAGCTGGAGTTAGCACAGCAAGCTTTTAATAAATACCGTCGCTTGCCTTTTGAGCAGCGAGCTCTGTGGATGCAGAAGGCTGCGGATATCCTGGAGCGCGATCGCGAAATCTATGCTAAAATCATGACCCTAGAAATGGGGAAAACTCTCAAATCGGCGATCGCAGAAATCGAAAAATGCGCCCTAGTTTGCCGCTACTACGCCAAAAATGCTGCTCAATTTATGGCAGACGCACCAGTCACCACCGACGCTAGCAACAGCTTTGTCCGTTACCAACCGTTGGGCGCTATTTTAGCCGTTATGCCGTGGAATTTCCCATTTTGGCAAGTTTTCCGGTTTGCTGCACCGACACTGATGGCGGGCAATGTCGGCTTGCTCAAACACGCTTCCAACGTGCCACAGTGCGCTTTGAAAATAGAGGCAATTTTCACAGAAGCTGGCTTTCCCGAAGGCGTTTTTCAAACATTGTTAGTGGGAGCCGACAAAGTAGCTAAGATAGTTACGGACGATCGCATAAAAGCAGCAACTCTCACCGGTAGCGAATCAGCAGGTGAAAGTTTAGCAGCCAATGCGGGCAAAAGTTTGAAAAAAGTTGTACTGGAATTGGGAGGAAGCGACCCATATATTGTGATGTCTAGCGCCGATTTACCACTAGCTTTATCAACTGCTGTGATATCACGAATGCTCAATAGCGGCCAAACTTGCGTATCTGCTAAACGCTTTATTTTAGCAGAAGAAATCGCCGATGAATTCATCACAGGATTTGTCGAAAAATTCGAGCAATTAAAACTAGGCGATCCGATGTTGCCAGAAACCGATATCGGCCCTTTAGCTACTCCCGCCATCCTCAAAGAATTGGACAATCAAGTGCAAGCCTGCATCCAATCGGGAGCAAAACTGCTGACAGGTGGCCGCCCTTTGTCAGAGAATGCCGGCAATTTCTACTTGCCAACTATTCTGACAGATATTCCCCTGGATGCCGCCGCTCGTCAACAAGAGTTTTTCGGCCCCGTAGCCTTAGTATTTCGCGTTGCAGGCATCGATGAGGCGATCGAACTGGCCAACAGTACATCCTTTGGTTTAGCGGCGACTGCTTGGACTAATGTAAGCTCAGAGTGCGATCGGTTTATTTCCGAACTAGAAGCCGGCGCAGTATTTATCAACAGTTTAGTCAAATCAGACCCCAGATTGCCCTTCGGCGGTATCAAACGCTCCGGTTACGGCCGCGAATTGAGCATCCAAGGAATCCACGAATTTGTTAACATTAAAACTGTTTGGGTAAAATAAGTCAAACTTTATCAACTCCTAGCAAAAATCTTCATTGATTGTGGCACGGGCATCCTGCCCGTGAATCATCTGCGGTTGAAAATTCCAATCTAGTATTTTTGCGAGAAGTTGACAAAGAGAACAGATTCCGATTTACAGAGGAGAAGAACGGAAATGAACACAGCTCAACTACTGGTAAAATGTTTAGAAAATGAAGGCGTCGAATACGTCTTCGGGCTTCCCGGTGAAGAAAACCTAGAAGTTCTAGAAGCCCTAAGAAACTCTTCAATTAAATTTATTACTACTCGCCACGAACAAGGCGCAGCCTTCATGGCCGACGTTTACGGCCGCCTCACCGGCAAAGCCGGCGTGTGCTTGTCCACCTTGGGCCCTGGCGCAACTAACTTAATGACAGGAGTTGCTGATGCGAACTTAGACGGCGCTCCTCTAGTAGCAATTACCGGACAAGTCGGCACTGATAGAATGCACATAGAATCGCACCAATATTTAGATTTGGTGGCTATGTTTGCTCCAGTTACTAAGTGGAACGCTCAAATTGTCCGACCCAGTACGACAGCAGAAATTGTCCGCAAAGCCTTTAAAGTAGCTCAGAGTGAAAAGCCGGGAGCAGTTCACATTGACTTGCCAGAAAACATCGCAGCAATGCCTGTCCAAGGAGAGCCACTTACTAAAGACAACCGCGAAAAAACTTTTGGTGCTTACCAAAGTCTGAATAAAGCCGCTGTCGCAATTTCCAAGGCAAAAAGTCCTTTACTTTTAGTAGGAAATGGCACGATTCGGGCTAATGCTAGCGATGCTTTGACAGAATTTGCGACTCGATTGAATATTCCAGTTGCTAATACTTTCATGGGCAAAGGTGTCATTCCTTATACTCATCCTTTGGCACTTTGGACAACGGGATTACAAAAACGCGATTATATTAGTTGTGCTTTTGAAGAGACCGATTTAGTGATAGCAGTTGGCTATGATTTAATTGAATATTCCCCTAAAAAGTGGAACCCTGATGGCAAAATTCCGATTATTCACATTGGAGCTTTACCATCAGAAATCGATAGCAGTTACATTCCTATTGTGGAAGTTGTGGGAGATATTGCTGATTCGCTCAATGAAATTTTACAGCGTGCGGATAGAACCGGAAAAGCTGATCCTTTTGCGAAGCAATTGCGGGCGGATATTCGTGCTGGGTATGAACAATATGCTAGCGATGATGGTTTTCCAATTAAGCCGCAAAAACTGATTTACGATTTGCGGCAGGTAATGGGGCCTGATGATATTGTGATATCTGACGTGGGAGCTCACAAAATGTGGATCGCGCGGCACTATCATTGCGATCGACCAAATACCTGTTTAATTTCTAACGGCTTTGCAGCGATGGGAATTGCGATTCCGGGTGCGGTGGCGGCAAAACTCGTTTATCCCGATCGCAAAGTAGTAGCAGCCACGGGAGACGGCGGTTTTATGATGAATTGTCAGGAGTTAGAAACTGCTTTGCGAGTCGGTACTAATTTTGTGACGCTAATCTTTAATGACGGCGGTTACGGGTTAATTGAATGGAAGCAGCAAGATCATTTTGGTCATTCAGATTTCGTGAAATTTGGCAATCCCGACTTTGTGAAGTTTGCCGAAAGTATGGGTTTAAAAGGCTATCGAGTCGAATCTGCAACCGATTTTATTCCTATCCTGAAAGAAGCGCTTGCTCAAGATGTACCTTGCGTGATTGACTGTCCGGTTGACTACCGGGAAAACGCGCGTTTCAGTCAACAATCTGGGGATATGAGTTGCAATTTGTAAGAGTAGCTTAAATCAGGATACGGCAGTGCCGTTTCCCTACAATTAGGACACGGTAGTGCCGCCGAAATCAGGAGACGGCAGTGCCGTTTCCCTACAATTAGGACACGGCAGTGCCGTTTCCCTACCGTTGGATTCATGAGGATGGTACTGTAAAATCAGTTAAAATCCAGATCGCCTGTGTTAAAATTATGGAAGCTCAACCACGAGAAGTACAGAACTACCTAAAAGGCGATGGCACAAGTCCCTTTGAAGGATGGCTGGATTCCTTTCAAGATACGAAAACTGTATCTAAAATCAAGAAACGACTCAGGCGAGTTGAGCTAGGCAATCTCGGAGATTATCGCTCACTAGGAGCGGGAGTTTACGAACTTAAGATTGATTATGGCCCTGGCTATCGGATCTATTTTGGACAAATCGGATTAACAGTTGTGTTGCTGCTATGTGGCGGTGATAAAAGCAGTCAAGAGCAAGATATTAGCCAAGCTAAAAAATACTGGAGAGATTATGAAAGAAATCAAAGTGCCAACAACTAGAAGCTACCACGAATACTTGATTTCTTCTTTAAAAACTCCTGAAAGTGCTGCTAGCTATATCGAGGTTATGTTGGAATTAGAGTCAGAAAAACCAGAACCGGAATTACTGCGAGCAGGACTTAAAGATGTGGTGGATGCTTATTTGCAGATGAATAAGTTATCGAGGGAAACTAAACTTATATATGAGAAACTCGATCGGATGTTGTCTGAGAGTGGGGGTGAGGAAATTTATGCTTTGATAGTTTTACTAGATAAACTGGGCTTGCAGTTAGCTGTCGCGGTAAAGTAGGTTAATTAATAAAATAGTTAGGGCGATCGCCATTACGTCATTATTCCGCACTGTTTGCTATAATTATTTAAGTCATCTCTCAGAACTGCCATGACTCAAGCTACGTCAATCACAACTGAATATCAAATAACTGTAAGTTCTCCAGTCTGGCAAAAAGTTGAGCAAATTGCGGGAGAATTTAACTTGTCAGTTTCTGAACTATTGGAACAGATAGGCGAAGGTCAACTGAAAGTTGTTGCGGTTCCAACTAATTCGGACAAATTGAGCGATCGAGATATTGCAAATGCTTTGATTTGGTTAGCCGCGCAAACTGATGTAGCAATCAACGCCTACAAGCTACAAAAACTCCTGTATTACGCTCAAGCTTGGTATTTGGGAGTTTACGGCAAGCCACTATTTGATGCAGATTTTCAAGCATGGATTCACGGGCCGGTTATTCCCGATCTATTAGAGAAGTATCAATGCCAATTTAGCTGGGAACCAATTAGAGAGAAAATCGAACAACCCAAAATTCCCCAAAAAATTGGGGAATTTATCGAAGAAGTTGCTGAGGCGTATTTTGAGTATGATGATGAAACTTTGGAACGAATGATTTGCAGTGAAATGCCTTGGCTGGAAGCGAGAGGGGATTTGCCGAGAGACGAATCTTGTCATGCGATTATTTCTCAAGAATCGATGAAAAAATATTATTCGGGCCGTGTCTTCTCTAAATAATCTAAGTGAGGGGCGATCGGGCTTTTTGACAATTTGGGATGTAAGGGCGATCGCCTTTCCATAAAAACAGTTTTTTGATTAGATAATCATCAGGTTAGCTTTAACAGTGAGAAATTTATCTATATAGCTATGATAGGAAATTTTGATTTTTTTTAGCTCCAAATCTTAATGCTTTATCGTATGCTTCCATTAGTATTTCAGAATTGCTATCTAGCCTACGAGAATGGGTATCGCACTCACATGAGAAATGATCCCGATTCAAGGCTAGTATTTCTATTGATGAGCTAGCAGACATAGAAATCCCTATTTTCCCACAGTTAGAGCAGGTAGCCCAATAATGGTTCTCTGACTGAAAAAACCAATCTTGTTCCAATAAATTATTTCTGCAATAGAAAAAAAGAACTGAGTATATCCAGCTACCCGGCGGAATAAGGAAGCCTGAATATTCGCAGTATTCCTCAGTATACCAAGTCATTCCACTCTGGTCTAAGTATACTAGGCAGTCAGTTTCATAAGCTAATTGTGAACATTTCAACGTTGCTTCTTCTTCGCGTGCAATTTTGGCATTAGGCTTAATCTCGACCCATAAACCTAAATCAACTATCCAAAAATCAGGTGTATATTGCTTTCCATCTGAAAGCAGAAACGTCTGGGGTTCGTACTCCCATTTCACTCCTAGCTCATCCCAGAAGACGGCCCACTGAGCCTCCAACCTGGATCTGAATCTCTCTCCCTTGTACATAGTTGGTATTGCTTCTATATCTCTAGCCATCTTGTCTTCCCCTTAGTATTCTACAGGACTGCCATTTTCTATTCTGTCTCCATTCAACTAATTTCCCTAAAGAGAGGGTAGCTTTCCATACTACAATTAGTTCATAATTCCCCAAATTAGTTCAGTTAGCTTTACGCTATTGAGATGATAACATCTAAAATGAAAATAATCGCAATCAGGTTTACCAGTACCTTATCGATCGCAAATTAGACTATCACCACCTTTTGCATAGCACTCTTGTCTCATTTTTTGCCTTTGGTTCACAAATTCTTCACCCCTTCGCATTTCATCTTCAAATGTCCCAACTTGTGAATTTTCCAAGGAAATAATTCCCGAATCAATAGCCCCCCATCCAATAATTCCCATCAATATTATTCCAAATATAAAAACAAAACCAGCTCCTGAATCTTTGGGATCGTTTGAAATCATCCATAACATTAAGACTAAATGACCTAAAATACCTGATAATAAACCTCCATAAGGGACAAAAAGTAGGAAGAAGTTTAGAGCTATATAAGCTATGCAAACCTTTACTAGAAACTTATATTTTTTAGGCTGTTGAGATAATGGATCTGAATATTTTAAGGGATCTTTATTACTCACTAGGCAGTTAAGCAAGTAAAAAAATAAAAAAAATCCCAGTATTCCTACTATCATTCCGACTAAAAGATACCCAACCATTACATATTCTAAACCAGGGAAACCTGAAACTATCCACTTACCAAGCGCTCTTTCCATAAGTATTTTAATTTATGATTAGCATAGATTATTTCCTAAAATCTAAAGTTTGTCAAGCCATATAAAGTCATATTTAGTAGGAACTTTATCTTAATAGCCTGGTCATAAAAAGTCACATTTAGGTGGTCAAGTTTGAAAAAGTTATGTCTAGTTGGGTTACAATTAGCTCAAACACTACCATCTGACTCACCAATGGACGTTGAAGAGGCCTTAGAATTTGTTGATCATCTAGCTTTGACTACTACGGGAAAACACTTAGATAGTCTGCAAAAAGCTATACTATGCGGCACTTGGAACAATCAAAAATATAAGGAAATTGCACAGCATCACAACCGTTCAGAGAAATATGTTAAAGAAGTTGGCTTTAAATTGTGGAAACTTCTATCAGTTGCATTAGGCGAGGAACAAGTATCTAAAGCAAATTTTCGAGCTAAATTGGAAAATTTACAAGCTTCTAATATTGTCTCACTCGTCGGGAATGGCTGCATCCATATTGGTAACATCTCTGCTGATAGTTCGCAATCCTCAAAAAAATTACAATCTGAACCGCAAGACAAGGATAAATTTCACGAAAAAACTAGCAATTCCGAACCTAAAATACATTTAGACTTAGGCGATGCACCAGAACCCAACCTATTCTATAACCGCACATCCGAACTCACCACCCTAGAAAACTGGATTTCAAGCCGTACCCGTCTCATCACCATCCTAGGCTTATCCGGTATTGGCAAAACCGCCCTGACACTCCAACTAATCCCACAAATTCAACACGAATTCGATTACATCATCTGGCGAAGCCTCCACAACTCTCCACCCCTGGCATCACTCCAAACCGACATAATTCAATTCCTCTCCCAACAGCAAGAAACCGAATTACCCTCACTGATTGAGTATTTACGATCGCACCGCTGTCTCATCATCCTCGATGATATCCAAACCATCTTCAGCAGCCAACAACTCGCAGGCAATTACCAACCAGGCTATGAAAATTACGGCACATTCTTCAAACAAATAGCCGAGTCATCCCACAACAGTTGCCTAATCCTCCTGAGTTGGGAAAAACCCAGAGAAATTGCCGCCTTAGAAGGCGAAAACCGCCCCTGCAAATCACTGCAACTCAACGGTTTAGGCACGGAAGCACAAGAAATATTCAGAGAAAAAGGTTTAGCAGAAGAGGATAAATGGTCACAACTAATCGACCTTTACCGAGGCAATCCCTTATGGTTAAATATAGTTGCCACTATGATTCAAGACTTATTCGGCGGTAGCGTTTCCGAATTCCTATCCTATGATACCCTATTCTTAGGTGACTTAGAATCACTATTGGAGCAGCAGTGCGATCGGCTAACCGAACCAGAAAAACAAGTTATGGGTTGGTTAGCTACCCCCGAACCAGCAGACATCTCAAAAATACCAGAAAACCTGCAACTATCACCGCCAGAACTATTGAAAGTCATCCAATCTTTAGGACGACGGTCATTAGTTGAAACTGTAAAGCAAAACGGGCGATCGTACTTCACGATCCAGCCAGTAATCAGAGAATATATAATCAACAAAACCAGAAGCAAAAACTGATCAACTTATCGAGCTTAGTGCGATCGAAAAAACCCATAAAAACAACAAAGCCCCTATCTTAATCTTAGAAAGAGGCTTTGTATCGTATCAAGAAATCCCAGGCATCGAGCTATTTTCTCAGGCAGTGACCCGCCAAATATCTTCGCCACCGCAGCGTTTAACAACCGAGTTCGGGA